>CAZBDF010000026.1:0-11775 GCA_964490385.1 uncultured Lentimicrobiaceae bacterium
ATTGCACTTATTTTTGTGCTGGGATCATGTAGCAAATCCAGTTTCGATTACCTGGGAAAAACTTACCCTCCAACTACCAATCCTGAAATATTTTTCAGGGATACGGATGTACCACAAGATTATGAGGTGATGGGAAAGGTAATGGTTGAAGTTCCCTACAGCAAAAAAATGGATTATGTCCAAAAGAAAATAGAAGCAGTTGCACGCGAACACGGTGCCGATGCTATTCTCCTATCGGAAATGGAACTCAGAAAAACCGGTTCGAAAAGTGCCAGCGGTGGTGTCTCCAAACGTGGCAAAGTAAGCGTAGGTGGAGGTGGAAGTTCAACTTCCTACACCGAGTCGAAAAGCGTTGAGGCTATACTTTTGAAGTATAAGTAAGCCTGTTCGAAAAACTTAAAATGGCATTCTTCTTTTTGGACGGATGCCATTTTTTTTTGCTCTTTTTCTTTGCGCTCTCTGCGGTTGAAGTGACTAAATGATTACCGCGGTTAAAAACGGATCATCACCCTCTTCCAAACCAACAAGCTTCACTTTCACAAACTCGTTTGTAGCAAGGTCGTTGGCCGGAAATTTTACCGGAATGTAATGTTCCCCATATCCCTGCGCAATACCATTTACAATTTTCTCAACCAAAACAGTTTGCTCCTTGCCGATCATTGATTGACGGTATTTACGCTTTTCATCTTCGGCCAATCGACGCATGGCTTCGCTTCTTTCAGTTTTGACTTTTTCAGGAATCTGATCAGGCATACGTTCAGCACGGGTATTCTTTCTCACAGAGTATTTAAAGGTATGGATATGCCCAAAGCCTACATCTTCTGAGAGGCTCATGCTTTCCTTGAAATCATCTTTAGTTTCACCTGGAAAACCAACAATGATATCGGTGGTGAAATTAAAGGCAGGATAACGAGCCTTAAGTTTATTCACAATTTCCATAAAACTATCCACCGTGTACATCCGGCGCATAGCCAACAAAATTTTATCCGATCCACTTTGCAGGCACAGGTGCATATGTGGGGTTAGTTTTGGATGGGCAAAAAGCTTGAACAATTTTTCACCAAATCCTTCAGGTTCTATTGAGCCAATCCTTAAACGAAAATTACCAGGAAGTTCAAGGATTTTTTCAACGAGGTCTTCAAAATTATTCCCTTCAAAGTCGTAGCGGCCGATATTAACGCCAGTAAGTACAATATCTTTATAACCAAAACCTACCACCTTCCTGATGTTTTCCAACACCTCCCCCACCGGGCGGCTAATAGCCCTGCCCCGTACTTTCGGAATGATACAGAAAGTGCAGAAATTATCGCAACCATCCTGGACCTTCACCCATGATCGGGTATGAAATGTATCTTTGGCAGCCTCATAATCGAAAAGATTTGAGTTGAGATTTTCGGGATGAAAAATCTCACCCTTGTAATGACCGTCAACCAGTGCGAAGATCGAACTCTTGTGCTCATTGTCCACAAACCAGGTTACATTTTCCTGGTTACTTTCCAGCTTTTCGCGATGGTTGTTTACCATGCAGCCGGTAACTACCAGCATGGCATCTTTATGTTTCCTGGCCGCCTGCTTTATCGTTTGCTTCGATTTGCTGTCGCTCTGGTTGGTAACGGTGCATGTATTTACCACCACCACATCAGCGGGCTGATTAAAATCGACCACCTCGTAACCGTTCTTTTGAAACTGCGATGCAAGGGCATCGGTTTCGTATTGGTTGAGGCGACAGCCTAAAGTTTTGAATGCTATTTTTCGATTCATAATTATTAGTAAATAATTCTAAGTTAAGTTTCTACAACGAAACCTTCCAGGTTTTTCAAGTAGTTCAGGAAAATCACTAAATATTCCTAATTAAACAAAAATCTCGTGAGACACTGATGTAGCAAACCTGGAAGGTTTTTCTAAACCATTAAATATCTATATCATCAATTTCACCTACAATTCCATCATATCTTATCTTCCTGAGATCATGGCAATAGAGAAAATTTTCTTTATCCTCGAAGAACTGAATTAACTCCTGTCTTTTTAAATCAGTCGGTTCATCTGACATGATCGTTTGAAATGAAGAATGTTTATAACCTGAATACTCGTTAGTAAATCCATGTTTTACAGGATTTAAATGAATATACAAAATTAAATTCCTCAAATAGTTTTCATTTGTTATACGATTTCTGTCAAAGTTTTTCCGAAACAAACTCCCTGACCTTTTATACACTTTATTAATTCCTTTCGAGTAAGCATTGAAAAGATTTGAAAATGGCTGGTGTAATCTATTTATCTCAGATATCAATTGGGCTGGTAATTCGTTGTAATCTTTTATTTTTATGAGCAGATGAAAGTGATTTTTCAATAAACAGTAACAATACAAGTTACAAGCAGGGGCAAGATGTTTTGAAATCAAATCAAGAAAATAAGCATAATTTTTCTCCTCTAAAAAGATATTTTCTTTGTTATTGCCACGATTGTAAATATGAAAAAAAACGCCAGGTTCAAGTATATCAGACATAGCATAAAGTTTTTCTTACAACAAAACCTTCCAGGTTTGACAAGCAAACTGTTCCAACAAATAAAACTTGTGCAAAAAATCAATTTCCAAATTTAAAAGATATTGTTTAAAACCTGGAAGGTTTAAACCAATTCCTTAACCTCCACCAACTTCCCCTCAATCGAAAAATCTGTTGAGGAGGTAATTTCCAAATCTACAAACTGTCCAATCAATTGATGGTCATCTGCTGCAAAGCGTGTTACAATTTTACCTTCGGTCAGGGCCGACAAATAGCCTTCTTTCCGGTCGTGGCCCGTCACCATCACACGGTATATTTTTCCAATCATGTTCCTGTTGTGGACTGAAGAGACTTTGCGTAAGTCGTCGCTTAACTGGTGATAACGGACTTTTTTAACTTCCAGCGGAACATCATCGGCCCAACGGGAACTTGTTGCACCCGGTCGTGGTGAGTATTGCGCAATGTAGGCCATGTTGTACTTAAACTCCTCAACAGCCCTGCGTGTATTTTCAAATTGTTCATCGGTTTCACCTGTAAAACCAACAATGACATCCGTAAAAATTGTCGCTTGAGGAATATGTTTCCATATGGAATGGATGATCTTTCGGTAAGTTTCCACGTTATGCTTGCGGTTCATCCTGATCAACACCTTGTCGTCGCCCGATTGAATTGGAATATGAATTTGCTTGGCCAGGCAATCGTATTGCGAGATAACTTCAATCACATCCTCAGTCATATCCCGCGGATGCGGCGAGGTAAAATAAACCCAAAACTCCTTATCATGCGCATTTCCCATTTCACCGATTTTTCGGAGTAAATCAGGAAAGGGGATTTCTTCGCCCTTTTTATCCAGGCCATACGAATTCACATTCTGCCCCAGCAGGGTGATCGATTTATAACCCTCATTCACCAGGCGCTGCACCTCACCTACTATTTCAGCCGAGGGACGCGACACTTCCCGCCCACGGGTATAAGGCACTGCACAGAAGGTACAGAACTTATCGCAGCCGTTTTGAATAGGCACAAAGGCTTCAAAATCGGAACTGTACTGTGGTGTAACTTTCCAGAAGCTGTTGATGCTCTCGTTTTTGGGCATGGCCTTTAATTCCGGTTGCAGCGAGGCCGGTGTAACAATGCCATACTGCCGGATCATGTCAGGCAGTTGCTCCAGTTCGCTCATCCTAAAAACAATATCGAAGAGCTTCAGGAATTTGGTCATATCATCGGGCAAAATGCAGCCCGATATAAAGGTGACCAGGCTTTTCTTATTTTTCCATTTGTTCCATTTCTGGATACGAGAATAAACTTTATCGATCGCTTTTTGCCTGACTGAACATGCCAGGATGCCCACCATATTGGCTTCTTCCTCGTTGTCGGTCCATTGATATCCACTGCGGGTTTCGATAATCGTGCGCACCCGCTCGCTGTCCGACATATTCATCTGGCACCCCAGGGTAATGAGATGGTATTTCATAGATTACAATTTTGAAAAAATGTAAAGGTGTTAAGGTAAGACTTCCAAATTTGGAATGATCTCAAAATGCTTCTTGTTTAAAGTACTCAAAGGCAAATTGCAAGATGTTGCTGTTGCTGCGATTTGTAAATCAGCAAAATCAATCCCTCTATTGTGTTTTTTAAGAATTTAAAAATCTCTATAGCTTGATGCGACGCCTTTTGATCAAATGATAATATTTCAAAATTTACGAGAAACTGATTCCAAAAAAGCATATCATTTTCTTTGCTTCCCACGCCAATCTCAAAATAAGTTATTGTACTGATTGCAAACGCTGAATATGTTTCAAGTAACTGAAAATACTTTGAACGTGATTTAATTTTCTTTCTGAATAATTCAATTAATATGGATGTATCTAGTAAAATCATGATAATCTTGACTCTTTGATATAATTTCTGACTTCCAGGTAATTATTATACTCATCCTCAGACCATGTAGGCGCTTTCAATGCAATTTCTTTTAATAATTCCTTTGAATTTGGTTTATCTGGATTATTCTGATTATTCACTCTCTCAAATAACAACCTCCTGTCATTTTCAGACATCTGGTTTATAATTTTCAAAACTTGGTCGAAACTTAAATTGATATTTAGTTGCATAATGGAATAGTTTTCTGCAAAGTTAAAAATAAACCTCAGCATGCATCTGATCGGCAGGAACACCCTTTTCTTTTAATATATCAAATGCATCGTGAATCATATTTACATTCCCACAAAGGTAGAAATCAGCAGTGTTGTCAATTTTAGTTTGCCGCAAATAATCAGTTACCCGACCAACAAAATCGCCGCTTTTGTCACCAGTGGTACAAAGTTTAATCCGTTTCGGATCGTAAAAGTCATGATCGTAGGCTTCATCAGCATAGCGAACACCATGCAAAATAGTATAATCCAAATCAGGATAAGATTTCACGAAACTTCTGAAGGGTGCGATACCCGTACCTGTTGCGATAAATACATGCTTTTTAGTTTTGATACTTTTGGGATCCAATGTAAAAAAACCCAGGGGCCCATTTATTTCAAGTTCTGTCCCCGGCTTCAACAATTTCAATCTTTTGGAAACATCGCCCTCTTTCACTTCCTTTACCAATATCTCGAAATAGTCGTCCTGCTCACCACTGTACACCGAATATTCACGTGCATTATTCTCTCCCAATATGCCAAGTATCACATGCTGACCGGGCAAAAAATCCCTGTCATTCCTGTCGAACCTCAACACATAGGTTGAATTATTTACCATCCTGACCCCTTTAACCTGAACCGTCTTTTTCATTTTCATTCTTTTGCTTTCAATCAAAATTTATTTTGCAAAAATAATATTCATATGGCATCTGCCTAATCAATTATCCATCAATAACACTTCCTGTCCGATCTTGTTCAACAATGAAGTCAAACATTGACAACTACATTAATTCGTCTGTCTTTAAAGTCATTGCTTTGAATTGCCCTGGGTTTTAACCCAGGGGAAAAAATGAATTAAAGACGGGGGTTATTCATCACTTCAATTAAACCCCCGGATTGAAACCCGGGGCTATGGATTTCTCAATGAATTTACTTTAAAGACAGACTCAAATTAGGCGATTAACATTTATGACAACAGTTCAACAGACCTATTTACATTAAACGTTAAACGATTCTAAATTACCAGTAATCAACACCAAATTGATAAGTTTTCGATAAAAGAATTGATTTTCTACCGCATTCGTGCTTATCTTTGTTCAACTCAATTGCACTTTTACTATTAAGTAACTGGTTTTAAGCTATTAAGAAAATAATTATTTCACCTAAACCGTTTTAGTAAAATTATCAATGTGAAAAAAGCCTCACTAAATGATATTGCCAAAAGCCTCAATGTATCTAAAACGTTGGTATCGTTAGTATTGAACGGTCATGGTGACTCAAAAGGAATAAATTCAGAAACGCAGAAAAGGGTCATCGCAAAAGCCGGAGAGCTTAATTACTCTCCCAATATGTTTGCACGGGGCCTTAGGCTGGGATCTTCAAAAACAATTGGCCTCATCGTGGCTGACATTTCCAATAAGTTCTACTCAAAAATTGCCAAAAGAGTTGAAGATGTCGCCAGTAAGCAGGGCTATAACATCATTTTCTGCAGCTCAGATGAAGATTCGAAAAAGGAAATTGAACTGATTGAAATGTTAAGGGTACGTCAGGTGGATGGATTGATTGTATCTACATCGCAAAAAAATACAAGGGCCTTTCTCCAGCTAAAAAAGGAAAACTTTCCCTTTGTACTCATCGACCGGCAATTACCTCGCCTGACATCCCACTACGTTGGTGTGGACAATTTCCAGGGTGCTTTTGAAGCAACCGAGCACCTGATCAACAACGGTTACCGGAAAATCAGTTTTTTGCGGATACTGCCCACACATCTCAAAACTATTAAGGACAGGGAGGCGGGTTATAAAGCTGCACTGAAAAAACACGATATCCGTTCAAGCTCAAAACTAATCCGTGATATTAATTACAATATTGAATTGGATAGCATCCGCGAAGTTATAAGAGAATTGCTTCAGCCACCACAATCCATCAACGCCATATTTTCATCAAACAACAGGATAGCGGTGGCTTGTTTTGAATGCCTGAACGAAATGAATATTCGTATCCCCCAGGATATAGCAATGGTTAGCTTTGACGACATCGATCTGTTCAGGTTTAGCTACCCGACCATTACCTCGGTGGCGCAGCCTGTTGAAGATATTGGCGAAACAGCATTCAACATACTGCTTGAAAGCATTAATAATAATTCGGATACCAAACTAAAACAGGTAATATTGCCTGTAAAACTTATCAAACGCAGGTCCTGCGGGGCATTTTTAACCATGTAAAGACATATTTATTTGAAAAACAAAAACTTATAATATGAACAAAAAAATACTATTTTTCATCGTTTTTATTTTCGGGGCATTTGCAGGATCAGCACAAGATTTGCATGTTTCCGGCACGGTCACCTCCTCCGAAGACGGCCTGGGCATCCCGGGTGTTTCTGTTTATGTTAAAAATACCTTTTCGGGAACAACAACTGATATCGACGGTACCTACCAAATCAAAGGCCTCAAATCGACCGACACCTTGGTGTATCAGTTTATGGGATACTTCCCGGTTATGGAGCCTGTAGGAAAACGCAAAGTGATTGATGTAGTACTTGTACCCGAAGCGCAGAAACTCGAGGAGGTTGTTGTGACCGCCCTGGGGATCAAGCGCGAAAAAAGGGAAATTGGATACACCACGCAGAGTTTCGAAGGCGAGGAGCTCCAAAAATCCAACGCGACCAACGTGGTTTCGGCACTGAGTGGAAAATCAGCCGGTGTTCAGGTTACCGAAGCTGACGGTGTTGAAGGCGGTACTACCCGGATTGTAATCCGTGGAAACAACAACCTGACCACCGGAAATCAACCGCTGATTGTTGTTGATGGCGTGCCAATCGAAAACACGCCGGGCCTCACCGACATTGGTCGCGGACAAGATTGGGGATCGGCAATTAACAACATCAACCAGGCAGACATTGAAAACCTTAGCATCCTGAAAGGCCCAACAGCAGCGGCACTATACGGATCGAAAGGTGCAAACGGTGTTGTATTGATTACAACCAAACGAGGTAAAAAACAAAAAGGGCTTGGGGTGAGCTATAGTTTCAACTACAAAATTATCCAACCCTACCGCTACCGCGAAACACAAAATACCTATGGTGCCGGAGGGCCGCTGACTTTTAACGAGCCTACTTTTATGGAGGATAGTACAGGTACCTATATTTATCCAACATCAACGCATACCAATAATGGCCCGGATGGCAAACCTACATCCGAGCTCTTTGGATATTACGGGACAGCAGCCTCCTGGGGGCCAAAAATGGAAGGGCAAATGGTGAAATGGTGGGATGGTAAAATGCGGCCCTGGACACCACAGCCCGATAACCTGAAACTTTATTTTGATGACGGGAGCACGTCCACACACAACCTTTCGTTCTCGGGCGGTAGCGATGTTGGCACCATCAGGGTATCGATGACACGTACCGACCACAAACCCATTATCCCAAATAGTAATTACGACCAAACGACTATTAATCTTGGCTCAAGGCTCAATATCTCCTCAAAAGTAAAAGCCGATGTTGCCGTTTCCTATATCAACTACAACAGGCTCAACACGCCCAACATTGGCGAATCGTACAGTTCGTTTAGCAAAGGCTCACTTTATTCGTGGCCAAGAAGTTGGAAAGGCATTGAATCAACCGATTACGCAAATCCAGATGGTACAAGGAACGAATGGGGCGGGAATTATCCCTTTGAGTATATTTCGCCCTACACGTGGTGGAATTTTTACAACAACAATACCACCCTGGCACGCGATAAACTCATCGGTTCATTCACCCTATCTTATGATGTCACCCCCTGGTTAATGGCCATAGGCCGCGTGGGGATAGATTTTACTTCCGACCATTTTGAAACCAAAAACAATCCCGCCGATTTAATCGGGATACTCGATGGCTACTACCAAAGTGAAATGTCGCGCAGAAAAGTAATCAACAACGATTTTCTTATCACGGCGTATAAAGACAATTTCGCCGGGACAAAACTAAATACCAAACTATCATTTGGCGGCAACCATTACCAGCGAAGGTATTACCGTACCAAGGCCCAATCGGGAACATGGGTTGACCCATGGTTATTCAATTCTTCCAATTACGAAAATTCCAACCAGGTAGTTTATTCAACAGATCAAGGAATTGAAGCCAGGCGCGAAAACTGGAATGACAAGGACATCAACTCACTTTATGGATTCTTAAACCTGGGTTGGGATGATTATTTATATATAGAGTTGACGGGTAGAAACGACTGGTCGTCAACATTGCCAGCGGATAACAATTCCTATTTTTATCCTTCACTTTCGCTGAGCTATATTCCTACCGAATCCTTCGACGTGCTTAAATCAGCTGTATTTAACTTTTGGAAAATCAAGGGTTCACTTGCCACTGCAGCTACCGATACTTATCCTTACCAACTGGATTTTGTTTACTATTCGGGAAACTTTGGCAACGCACAAACCTCACAACTTGATCCCACCATTCCTCCCATCGAACTGGCCCCGCAAAGGGCAAAGTCGTATGAGATCGGGACAACGCTGGGCTTGTTTAACGAACATTTGAGTTTAGACTTTACCTACTACCATATTTTATCCGACAACCAAATCCTAAACCTGCCGGTACCTGCTTCTTCGGGTGCTACACAGATCCTTATTAATAATGGAGAGCTGGAGAATAAAGGATATGAAATAATTGCCAATTATGTAATCCTCAATAAACCCGAACTGGTTTTTGAAACCGGGCTCAACTTCAGCCGCAACAGGAATTATGTAATTAGCCTGGGCGAAAGCTCCGAGCCACTGATATTAGGGCAAATTTGGGACTTGAACGGCCCTGCCATCGCAGTACGCGAAGGTGATGAATACGGGACTATAGTAGGCTATGATTATGTTTACCACGAAAACGGGCAACCCATCCTTAGCGACGACGGCACGACCTATCAAATTACCGAAAACCGTGTCCCCATTGGCAATGCATCACCTAAATTCATTGGTGGCTGGACCATGCGTTTAATCTGGAAAGGAATCACGCTTTCAACACTTGTCGATACCAAATGGGGAGGAGATATTTATTGCGGCTCACAGGTAATTGCCCTGCAAACCGGCCAGGCACCTGAAACCTTGCTGGAGCGCGAGGGTGGCGGATTGCCTTATACCGGTCCCAATGGCGAAACCAGCAATGTAGGAGTTATCCTTCCGGGAGTTTACGAAGACGGAACTGCAAATGACAAAGTGGTACATTACTATTTTAAATACATGCCAAATGCCGGTGGCTGGGGCAAATTCATCTCCACGCCTGGCATCATGGAAAACTCATGGGTGAAGATGCGCGAAATTTCACTCTCCTATTCAATGCCTGCAACACTCATGCAAAAGACCAAGGTATTTCAGAATTTAACTTTTTCTGTCGTGGGGCGAAACCTGTTCTATTTCTACTCATCGCTACCTAATAAAATTAATCCCGAAGGGATGATAGGTTCAGGAAATGCCCAGGGACTGGAATGGGCTTCCTATCCAGGCACACGTTCAATTTCATTTGGAGTTACAGCAACATTTTAATTGATTAAAACGAATCAACGATGAAAAATATACTAAAAAATATCCTCCTGATTTGCATCCTCGCATCTTTTGTTTCCTGTGAAAAGGATTTTGAAGATTTGAATAAAAACCCCTACGCAACTACAATAACAGGTGTAGGGCCTTTGTTTAACAATGTAGTAAGCTCGTTGCAATTAGGATGGAACGAACAATTTTATGTGCACAACGAAGTGCTTTACAAGCAAACCCAATTGGCCGCCCTCACCAGTGAATCGTGGCAGAATTTGAGCATTGGCACCGGTGATATTTGGGGCAATTATTACACTGCACTGGCCCATATCCGTGATATCGAGCAAAGGCTGGATAAAATGGAGAGCCCTGCCCATCCCGACTCATTAAACAATGTCCGTGGAATGGTAAAGATAATCACTGCCTACAAAACTTTTAGGGTAACCGACCTCTTTGGCGACATGCCCTTTTTTGACGCCGGGCGCGGATACAGTGGCACCGAATACCTCCACCCCAAATACGACAGCCAGGAAGATATTTACAAATCCTTGCTTGAAGATTTGAAATGGGCATCCGAAAATATCAGCCTGTCGCCGCAAACTTCAACCGGTGGTTCATACTACAGCATTGCTTCCTATGATAAACTCTTTGGCGGCAACCTGCTGATGTGGAAAAAATTTGCCAACTCGCTCAGGTTGCGCCATGCCATGCGTATGGTAGAAAAAGAACCTGCACTTGCCGCTGAAATACTTACTGATATTTTCGAGAATAACCTGCCGGTCATCAAGCCAGGCGAGGATGTACTGATGATGCCAATTGAGCAAAACTGGCTAAAAGCAAGCACCAACTGGTCATTCCGCGAGCACAAGAACCTGCGCATGGGCTCTAATATCTGGAACCAAATGGCTGACAACGACAGCACCAACGGCACGGGCTTTTACGACCCCAGGGCTTTCATATACTTCGAAGCCAACAACGACAATAAATGGGTGGCCTATCCGCAAATCCCGGATGCCAATACACCACCCGCTGGTGGTATCCCTTATGGAATGCACCGCGATTTAAATTACCCCATCAAAGGAACTGATTGTATTTATTCACCAATTAACTATTATCTTATTAGGGATGAAAACACAATCCCTGAAATGATCCTTTGTGGCTCCGAATACTTTTTTATAAAAGCTGAGGCTTATTTCCGTGGAATTGGTTTGCCCGAAGATGCCAACCTTGGCTCCGGTGAATATTTTAACGGCGTAATTGCTTCGATGGATTTTTGGGATGAACTTAAAAACACATCAACTATTTGGTTGTACACCGACCCCAATTATGACCCCGCTGACAAGTTTATTGTGGCCAATGAAATCTTCTTCCTTACCGACCCCGAAGAAAAGCTGGACTTGCTTTACGCCCAACGTTGGATAGATGCTTTCAGGCAACCCTGGGAAGCTTTTAGCCTGACCCGAAGAACAGAACGCACTCCCCGCGAAGGAGCCCCGCTCGACTACTTCAGGCTGCTTTACCCACCGTCAGAATCGGAGCATAATACCGCCAACTGGTCGGCGCAAGCAGCCAAAATGGGGGGAGATTTATCAACAGTGAAAGTATGGTGGATGGAGTAA
>CAZBDF010000026.1:11875-18510 GCA_964490385.1 uncultured Lentimicrobiaceae bacterium
ATGAAAACAAAAAACAAAGTACTACTTACCGGCGCGCTGTTTTTCTTCATTTTGTACTTGCTTACTTCCTGCAAAGATGATGAAGAGACCACACCAACTGTTGTTGACAAAAATTACGGCACTCCTTGTGAGGGAGTCCCAACAGTTGATTATGGAGGCCAGGTTTATAATACGGTGAAAATAGGCGATCAGTGCTGGCTAAGAGAAAACCTGAACATTGGCACCATGCTCAATTCATCTGACACCCTGCGTAACAACGATACCATCGAAAAGTATTGTTACCAAAACGAAATTACCAATTGCGATAAATTTGGTGGTATGTACACATGGAACGAATTGATGAATTACGTTGATACAATCCCACAGGGCATTTGTCCTGAAGGTTGGCATGTTCCTTCTGATTCTGACTGGAAGATTTTGGAAGGTACCCTCGATAGTTTGTATGCTGTGAATGATACCGTCTGGGATACCACTGGTTGGCGAGGCTACAATGTAGGTGGGATAATGAAAAAAATGGGAAGCGATGATTGGTATTATCCAAACGTTGGAGCTAAAAATACATTCGGTTTCAGTGCTGTACCAGGAGGCATCCGTTATTTCGAAGAAAAGACCTTCGATAAAGTACTCGCTGCAAATTACCTCTGGACATCAACAAAAAAAGAAGATTCTGATGCCTGGTTCAGGCTGCTATCTTATGGACACGCAGATATTAAGAGAAGCTTTACTAATACTGAAAATGCTTTTTCGGTGAGGTGTATAAAGAATCAGTAATCAGATTAGTCTCAAAAGTAAACATTTTGCAGGATAGCTGTCAGACAGTTTAAGCTAAAAGCCAAATACATAATGTTTTAACTTCAGTGTGTTAGTTAAAGGATAACTGTCTAACAGCTTTTTAGACAGGACTCATTAATCAAATAAACATTAACTCAACATCATTTTCAATAAATCACCGAATAAAACCAATACAATGAAAACACCTACACAATTTTGCAAAATGCTCCTTCCTCTAATATTCCTGTTTCTAAGTGGATTTACCTATGCACAGGTAATTGAAAATCCATATAACTTTAACGACCTCGAGATGGCAAATCTTGACGGGCAGGACGATTGGCACACCATCCTTCACAACACGGGCACTTATGATTTTATAGTCGATTTTACAGCAGGTGGACTTGTTTCGCCCGACGGCAGCCTGGCCGCTTTTTACGATGGCGGTGGCCCTGGTTTTGGAAGGACTGCTACGCGAAAAGCTACAAGCAATTTCGATTTCGATTTTACCCAGGGTGGGATTGTTGAACTTGAATTCGATATGCACCGTAGTTATTGGGGCGTGTTTTTCGGGGCTGGCTTTGATGCCGATGGCGACGGGCATATTGCTCCCGGCCTACCCACCGAGCTGAATGATGGCGGCATTTATGTAAATGCGGCCTCACAAGACCCGGCCAAAAACAAGCTTGTACTGCCCAACGGACAATCACATATATTCTCCATCGATAATGCCGACTGGTGCAGGTATAAAATGATTTTGGATTTTACGGCCAATGATGGCGAAGGTGCAGTGGCACTGTTTTTTAAACCGGGTGCTGTTGGCGACGAATGGATTCCTGTAAATGAAATTCAGGGTGTAAACATGGGGATGACTCCGGGTTCGGGAAACAAACAGGACTATGAGGTTTGGGATGGAATTTTTATGCATACAACGGGCGAGACCGGGGGATTTGATAATATTATGATTCGTCAGCCCGAAAATACCGGCTTGTTGCAGTTTATCGAATTGACACCAATTCCGAATAAATTAACCACCGACCCGGGCTTCAACCTCCAGGCAAGTGCTACATCAGGTTTACCTGTGGTATTTGAAATCACTGAAGGCCCCGCTACAATCAACGGAAATACAGTTACCCTCAACGGGGAAGCTGGCTTGGTAACCGTAAAGGCCAGCCAGCCCGGCGACGACACCTGGGCTGCTGCACCCAACGTGTATCAAACATTTGAGGTAGTTGACCCGCAGGCATATACTGCAGACCTTACCATTCGCAGGCCAGCCAACAACACCAATGTCTATATGTCGGAACTGAGCGAAATTATCCTCGTTGCTTCAGCATACATCGATCACACTGATGTATTGCATATCGAAAACGTGGAATATGTCATCGAAGGCGAAAGTGTAAACGCCGAAAAATGGGCCAGCGGTTACAACACAGGCGTATGGACCCCGCCGGCTTATGGCACATATTCGATGACGGTGAATGTTACCTCAACCGGAAATGTTACCACGAGTAATACCATAAGTTTTGAAGTTAGTTCGAATATCACCAACATGCTTGTCCCGGCTTTTGATGGCGTAGAATTGAACTTCGACCACCAAACCGATACGGCAGAATTTGTCTTCCCCACTTATGCAGGGGCTTTCAATCAAATTACTTCACTACTCGATGTCACCTGCCCTCCCGGGGGCTGCGAACCCTGGGACCGCGTTGGCTACATGGAAGTACGTGGGCCAACCGGCGAGTGGATAGAGATGTTCCGCTACATCACCCCGTACGGCGTTGAATGCAACCATGAACTCGATGCCACCGATTATGCATCCATCTTGCAGGGGCTGGTTGAAATGCGTTTCCACATCGAGATATGGGAGAATGGCCTTGTAATCGATGTTGACTTTGATTTCCAGGCCGGCGAACCCGAATATAAATACAGCTGGGTGGACGTAATTTGGAGGGGAACCTTCCCTTTTGGTGATTATGCCGACCTGCAACCCATGGATACCATCAACTGGAATTATCCTGAAAATGCAGAAGCTTCCCGATTGAAGGTTATTAATACCGGGCACGGCTGGGGCGATTTGAACACCTCAAATGCTGCAGAATTCTATGAGGCCACGCACAAAATCAAAGCTAACAGCGATGCCTTCGACCAGCATTTATGGGTAGTGTGCAGTCCCAATCCTGATGGCTGTCAGCCACAAAATGGAACCTGGTTCCACAACAGGGCAGGCTGGTGCCCCGGCTCGATTAGTTACGTGTATGATTACGACTTCACGCCTTATGTTGACATGTCGGATGTAGAAATTGTGTATGAATTTTATACCGGATATATTGATTATTGCCATCCAAACCATCCCGATTGCGTTACCGGCGTAACCTGCTCCGATTGCGGTGCCAGCTTTAACCCTCATTATATTATTTCGGGAAACCTTGTTACCTATAGCAACAACCTGCTGGTAACCTCTATTGAGGGAGAGCAGGACAACGATTACTTCGGTGTGCGTGCATATCCTAACCCCGCCAGTGGCGTGATAAATTTGTCGGCGAAAAAACTGAATGCGCCCTTTGCAGCAAATGTTAAGGTAATGAACCCGACCGGACAAGTTGTGGATGAATTTATTTGGGATGGCAAAACCGAACAAATCGATGTTTCATCGTGGCAGGCCGGAGTTTACTTTTTTGGGATAACATCGGGTAAGCAATCCGAAATTATCAGGGTAATCATTTATCATAATTAACTTTTTTTACATACTTTTACCATTAGCTAAAACTTAGTATCCATGAAAAAACTTTATATCTTTTTCCTATCCTTAATTCTTGGCCTTGGCCTTCAGGCACAGGTTATCGAACATATTTATGATTTTAATGACCTGGAACTTGGCAATTTAAATGGCGTGGACAACTGGACAACCGTTGCCAATGATATGGGTGACGAATTCGACCTCGAAATTGCCTTCGCCATGCTGGGTGCTGTACCACCCGATGGAACCATAGCTTTGTTTTACGGGAATGGCGGCCCTAATGTTGGAAGAACAGCATCGCGATTGACACAGGAAGACTTCCCCTTTGATTTTTCGGCGGGCGGACCGGTTGAAATAGAATTGGAAGTCTTCAACGGTTGGTGGGGCACTTTGTTTGGCTTTGGCTACGATGCCAATAACAATGGCTTTTTACTCCCGGGTATCGAAACAGTTATCAATATCGAAAACAATGAAGGCGGCTTTGGCTTTCACGTGGGCAACAAAGAATTGCCACAAATCGTAAGCTTTTTCATGCCCGACGGTACCACTTTTCCATTTACCTGGCCCTATGCTTCTCTCGAAGGATGGTTTCGCCACAAACTGTTTCTCGACCTTGATGCCAACGATGGTGCAGGCAGTATCACTTATTTTGTTGCCGAAATGGATGGGGCCTTTGTCGCTGTACAAGAGGTAACTGACCTTAACCTGGGTTTAACCCCGGGCACAGGTACCAGCACTGACCCTGCCAAATGGACAAAAATGTTCATCCACGCGCTTGGACACACCAGCGGTTTCGACAATTTGGTGCTCAGGCAGCCCAATACAGGCGGATTGTTTTACCAGTATATCACCTTTAGCCCGGTGGGTGACCATTTAACTACCGACTCGCCATTTACACTTCAAGCAACATCAAACCAGGGACTTACAGTTCAGTTTGCAATTACATCAGGGCCAGCAACAATTATTGGTAATACAGTAACGCTCACTGGTGAACCCGGAATTGTTGAAATTACTGCCAGCCAAGCGGGCAATAGTACCATTGCACCTGCTGCAGATGTATTTCAGTCCTTCGAAGTTATTAACCCACTAACCGTGATTCCTCAAATGGAAATCAGGAATACCGTGGAAGGTGAAGTAGTGAGGATGCCCGAGTTAATGGCTATGTCATTTATTATTTCCACCGAAATAGAACACCCTGAAATACTTCATGTTCAGGATGTGGTATTTGAAGTGGATGGTATTATCGTTAATGGCTTTGAAACGAACAATGGCTTCTTTATGGGCAATTGGACCCCGCCATCATATGGAACTTACACGCTTAATGTTACAACAACCAGTTCGGGGGGAGCTTCCGTTTTTGATGCCGTTACCTTCGAAGTGGTTTCAAATGCACCAACCATGGATTTTAGCGTTATCAATTCCTATAATTTTGCAGCAGAAAGCACCCTCGACACCTCATTCGTTTTGCCCGGTTTTGCAGGGACATATTCGCAGCTAACTGCAATTTTAAATTATGGCTGCCCCTGCGACCCATGGGACCGGATAGCGAGGTGTTCAATTAGAGGGGCAAATGGTGAATGGATGGAGTTGTTCAAATACGTAACGCCCTATGGTGTTGCCTGCGATGACGAGATTGATATCACCGATTTTGCATCCCAGTTACAGGGCAAGGTCGATTTTGAAATCAGTTTTCCTGAATCGGTCACCTCCATTACTTTCCATTACGAAGCCGGTACGCCAGAATACAAATACAGTTGGATGGATAACCTTTGGCAGGGTTTGTATCCTTTTGGCGATTATGCCAACCTGCAGCCGGTTGAGCCTTACACCTTAAACTTGAGCCCTGCCATCGAAAAAGCACACCTTCGGTTGATGTGTGGAGGGTTTTCGTGGGGAGAAACAAATACTTCCAACGCTGCTGAGTTTTACGATGCCACGCATAATATCAAAATAAACGGTGCCGTAGAATATCAACAGCACCTGTGGCAAACGTGTAGTCCAAACCCCACCGGATGTCAGCCACAAAACGGAACCTGGTTCCACAACCGTCATGGATGGTGTCCGGGAAGTATCCCAATTTTGTGGCAGTACGACCTTACACCCTGGCTATCGTTTTCGGATGTAAACTTGATGTACGAGTTTTATCCTGGATATATCGACTTTTGCCATCCTAACCATCCCGATTGTGTAACCGGCGTTACCTGTATCAATTGTAATGATACATGGAATCCAGAGATTGATGTCGCGGGCGGACTGGTGACATTTAGCAATGATTTAATCGTTACATCAATAAAAGAAGTACTTTCTTTTCAAGATTCAAGACTCAATATTGAACCAAATCCTTCAAACGGCCAGTTTACATTTTCTACTTCCGGAAAGGTAGGATTTAAAAAGGCGGATGTGAAGATTTTCGACCTTACCGGAAATATAATTCAAAACTTTACGTGGAATGGAGAAAAAACAAACCTGGACCTGACCGGATACCCCAAAGGGATGTATATTCTAACAGTAAGTGCCAGCGATGGAATTAAGACAGAGAAATTAGTAATTAATTAAAAACAAATTATCATGAAAAAACTTTACACATTTCTGCTTTCAATATTTTTGATAGCAATGACTATGGGAGGACAATCCCAATCAAACCAGTATTTGCACTTCGACAAGGTTGACGACTTTGTTATTTTAAACCAGGCCGGCCAGTACCTTAATGGTGCAACTGAGGTAAGTATAACCGGCTGGTTCTATTGCGACGAACTGTCGTATGGCCAGGGTTACATGGGCTTCAGGTCGGGTGCCAGCGATGGTGAAAGTTACCTGATCCAACTCAATAACGGAGTAATGGAGTGCCGCCTGGTAACTACTACCGGTCTGCATGAGTTTGTAACACCAGCCAATACTATTGTCCCACAGGCATGGCAACATTGGGCCTGGGTTTTCGATGGAACTTCGGTCAAGTTGTACGTGGGTGGCTTTCTAATTGGAAGTTCGTCTGCTTCAGGAACATTTTCGAGTGCTGACGTGCCTTTTGCCATTGGCAAAAGCAACCTCAGCTCTTTTAATTTTATTTTTGGAGGAAGGATTGACGAAGTATCTGCCTGGAATAAAGCACTAAGCATGGAAGAAATTC
>CAZBDF010000027.1:0-18215 GCA_964490385.1 uncultured Lentimicrobiaceae bacterium
TGTTTCTATGTTGTGAATTGCTTTTAGATTGTATCTTTGAAATATTGAACACAGCTATTTTTTTCGGTGCTTCATATTTCTTAACGTTGTGAATTGCTTTTAGATTGTATCTTTGAAATATTGAACACAGCTATTTCCCTGACCTTGAAACGGAGTTAACAGTTGTGAATTGCTTTTAGATTGTATCTTTGAAATATTGAACACAGCAATGACAGCCACAGGAGCGCAAGCAATAACGTTGTGAATTGCTTTTAGATTGTATCTTTGAAATATTGAACACAGCCACATTCTTTAGGCCTACGAGAACGGAAATGTTGTGAATTGCTTTTAGATTGTATCTTTGAAATATTGAACACAGCTACCAAGGTTTGCGTTGCCGCTGTCTTGTTGTTGTGAATTGCTTTTAGATTGTATCTTTGAAATATTGAACACAGCCAATGCGTAAAGCATCACTTCCAAGTAAGAGTTGTGAATTGCTTTTAGATTGTATCTTTGAAATATTGAACACAGCTTATGTTGCCGCCATAGAATGTAACCCATTGTTGTGAATTGCTTTTAGATTGTATCTTTGAAATATTGAACACAGCCGTTGCCATAAAGCGCATGGTTAACGCCCGGTTGTGAATTGCTTTTAGATTGTATCTTTGAAATATTGAACACAGCTATTTCCCTGACCTTGAAACGGAGTTAACAGTTGTGAATTGCTTTTAGATTGTATCTTTGAAATATTGAACACAGCTTCACTTATCGCGCTGCCATCGTTAGGTGTGTTGTGAATTGCTTTTAGATTGTATCTTTGAAATATTGAACACAGCATACCAGGGTTTTATACCCACGTGTTCAGTGTGTTAGGGTAAATATTTCAATAGAAAAATGGGTTCAATACAACCCGCTGCCTGCTTCAGGTGGCGGGTTTTTCATTTCAAAACAACTCCAATTGCTGTGGTGTATCTGGTTTTTTCGATGCTTTGGCCGATCGAAAAAACTCCATCATGCCAAATTGTTTGTCGGTAAGCGTAAAAATAATCACCTCTCCTTTGGGTGGCATAACACTTTTGGCACGTTTGATATGGACATCTGCATTTTCGCGGCTATTGCAGTGGCGCACGTAGATGGAGTATTGCAACATGCTATAACCATCCCTTTGCAAACCCTTTCTGAAGAGTGCTATGTTCCGCCTGTCCTTTTTGGTCTCGGTTGGCAAATCGTAAAATACAAATACCCACAAAATTCTGTACTGGTTTAGTGCATCAAGTTTACTCATGTTCGAATTACAAACTCAGGATATATGATCTTTCGGGCACTTCCTTCAAAACACTGCATCAATGAGGCGGATGTACGCTGCATCCCTACCATCAAAGGGCTTTTTTGTTTTTCGATATAAACATCCATCACCGGGATTGAAAGCAATTCCCTTTTCAGATCGGGGGTCAATTCGTCAATATCTTCATTCTCTTCACAAATTTCCAGCACCAGGCGGTCAACCCAGGGCCGGTAAGGTTCCATAATATCATCGGCCAGGCAATAGGGATTGTATTTGTTGCGGTGGTGGATGCCCACGGCAGGTAGCATTCCGCTGGCAACCAGCGAACGGGCAACAACAGCCCGCAAAATGGCATAGCCATAGTTGAGCAGGTTATTGGGCGGTTCGCCATACCTGTGCCGTTTAAAGCCATCGTAATATTTGCCCCAATAATAAGCTGCGGCCCTCGCCTCCATATTTTCGGGGTCACCGCTTTTTACCTGCCCTGCCCAGTATTTCATATTCTCAGTATCTATTCCCCAGCTATGGAGCAGCAATGCCTGATTAGTAATTTTTGCCGCAACTGTTTGCTGCCAAAGGTTTTTCTTGAGCGGCAGTGAGGATTCAAGCTGAAAGCGCAGCTTTTCGGTGTAGGCATGATGCGAAGCTGTTGGCAGCATCAAAGCAAAGGGCAAGTGTTTTGTGTTGCAGTTTACAAGCACTGCATTGTTTTCGTTCACTGCTGCTAACAAAGCCTGGGTAATGGTGATTTGGGCATTGTCGAGTATTACAATCCCAATATCTTCGATAGGGATCGAATTCGATTGTCTGTCCTCATCAGGAAACTCAACCACCAACTGATCCTGCCTTTTCCGTAAATAGCAGGGGTTGCCGAAATAGAGGGTGCGTTTTATCATAGCAGTAATTAATATTCACCTACATTAACAATTTGACCTAAATGGTTGATTCGAACTTTAACTATATCTTTTAGATTTTGAGGTGTTCGAATAAAATTATAGGTAACCCCGGATAACTGTTTCTTTGTCATAAATAAGTTTCCATCCGCATTTCTTGTTTCATAATGATGGTTGAAGATGTAATATTTAGATGAAATGCTTTGCACCCTAAACAAATGGAGACTAATAAGGCTGTTATTCGCAGGATTAAGCAAATCAATTTCCAAGAGGTCAAAACCATCAGAAGGAAAAACAAACATTTCGTTTTGCTTCATTGTAAACTGAAACTCCCATCCCTTTTCATGTTGCTTTGTAATTATTGGTAAGTCTGCGTTAACTCGTGCCACTGCTTCATAGAATGAAACTACCTCTTCCTGTAAGTTCCCTTTTTCATCCTTATAGATTGCTACATGATGATTGTTACCGGTACTTACAAAATCAGCCGGGATTTTCTGACCTCTTGAATTCAAAATATCATTCCCAAAATGGTTTTTCTTCGTATGCAGAGCTTCCGCATTATTTACGCCACTTATGGTTACTCGTTTTATGGCAATGCCTTTTTCTTTGTTAAGCCAAATAGGATTTTTGTCCAGGTTCGCAAACGCTTCTTTAGGCTTGCCTCCATATTCGTCGAGTCGATTTATTAATATTTTTCGGATGCCTTTATCTACAACTTTATCAATGTTCTTCTCAGCTTTGAAATTTTCAGGATTGATGTCTTTCTTAATTGTATAAATATCTGCAAGCGAAACTATCTTTACTTTTTCTGGTAGTTGTTCATTATCTCTGGTGAATATTGGATTTTTTGCCGGGCTATTTTTGCCACTAAAAGCCTTTTTAGGATTGGTTTCATTTTCTAATAATCTTTTCATTAAAGCTTCGCGGAATTTTTGATTCGCTACCTGATTTATCATAAGCAAATCAAAACCAGTTCCCACTTTTACCAATTTTGTTTCATAATGCTGTGATTTCCCATAAACCGTTTCTTTATGTAATTGCCCCCGTGGCGTCAGCGAAATCCGGGATTTTATATTTCCCTTTACTGAGTTTTTATTTCGTGTAACTACTTTGTTTTTTGCCTTAACTGAAATCAATATTTTTTCAAGCTCCTTTTTTGCCTCTATTCTAAAATTTGGCATTGGGGATTTAAATTTTCGCTTGTTGTTTTCATCCCTAAAAATTTCTTTACGTTCGATGGCAATTATATTACCATGTTTTTTGTGATCTTCGTTTCTTCGGGCATTAAGGTTGTTCAAGTATTGGATGTGGGTATGCTTTGTAAAAGCAACTGTTAATGCATCCATTGCATGATGACGGTGATCATTTCGCTTTGTCCAATCAATAATTTTCTCAATTTCTTGCCCTTCCTTCCTTTCTTCTATTTTGGTTAATCCTAAAGCACGATACTTTTCAATATTCAATTCCTTCATTGTATTTATCAATCCCCAATCGTCTCGTAAAGTATCAGTAATACTACCTGTTGTCGAGACAACGTTCCGACATAACTCAAGTAGCATTTGCCTGGCTTTTTTGGCAATGTATTGGCTTTCGCGAAGATCTCGCTCAATAAAACCTTCACCAATGTCAACACCTTCCATAAGTAATTTTTTGCATTTCGCTTTACTTATACCTCCATCTTTATATAATTTCTCAACTCTGTTTTTGTACAAATCCAACCTTTCCGGCCCTAATGTATCCTTAACATAGTCATAGGCTGTTTCATCGCTTTTATCAATGTTTACTTGGCGAAATTCTAATGTTTTATTTGAAAAACTATCATCAAACAAACGTGCCTTTGGTATGATATGCTCAATATCTATTTCTTTTGAGAATAGTTTTTCATGTGGTATGTATTGATTTGAATACAATGATTTAAAACCATTGGCTTTAAGTTCCAGGTATAGCTTGTATCTGATAATGTCATTTCTGGTGGGATTTAAAATATGAAAATCCTCTTTTAAGATTTTCCGATATTTATCATGTAGGTCTTTGGCGCTATTTATACTTTGAGCCATATCAGCACGTTCTTTTGCGTTTTTCTTTAACTCACGTGCTAATTCAATTCTAATTTCATCAGGCCTTCCCAATGTAGGGTCATCTACAATGGCATTTACCACATTTACCACTTGATTCAATATTTTTTCAACCACAGGGTTGCGCAGACTATTTTTTGGTAACAGATCCATTCGGTTTTTTAATACCCTTTTTTCATTTTCCTCTTTGGTGATAAAATTTGAATGGTTATATCCGGCTTGTTGGCATGCATTGCTATAATTATTGTATTTGATAAATGGAAATATCTTGCGAATTGCTTTCGTGCTTAAATTTCCATAATCATCCTGAAATTTGATATTTATTAAATACTGAGCTATCTCCTTTTTTATACCAAACTTCTCTAATAGTAGTTTGAAAATTGAATCAGTACCAGATGGGGAATTATCTTCTTCATAAGAATAAAGTAAGTGCCAAAGCTGAAAACTTTTTTGTTGTTCAAATGCAACACCATCTTTTTCTCCTTCAAAATTTAGGATGTCTGTGCATATTCCCAACATTTCAAATATAGATGCTATTGTTCCTTTAATTTCATCTGCCGATTTTTTGCTAAAATCGATCTCATGGCCCTCATGAAATATCATTTTTTGGAAAGCCTCATAAAGGATTTTGTTAGTTAGATTCCCCTGCAATTCTTTATATTTGATACTCCATTCAGTTGGGCTAAGTTCAAACAACTTCAGAACATCTTTCTTTTTAAGATTGCCTTTTATGTTCAATTCATTAAATAGCATCTGCTTTGTTTCAATGTCATATTCGACAAACTTTTCAACCTGCTTTGTTTTTTTGTTTTCAAATTCAAGATTCGAAAGGTTTTGCCAAATTTTGAATTCCTGAAAGAGAGGAGATGATTTTGGACATACTCTTGGCCCAATGATCCTAACCTTTTTTTTGCCATCCACATCTTCCACCATTTGCTTGCTTTCAAACTCACAATGACTGATAAGTCCTTTTTGGGTTTTCAACCTTCTTTGGTAAAAAATTATTATGTCACGGATTTCACTTTTTAACCTATTCGTCAATTCGGGGTGAAATAACTTTTGGGTCTCCCAGATTTGCTCAAACTCATCTAAATAATCTTGCCGGTAAAATACTTGTCCTTTCAGACGCGTGTGTCTGTTTTCTGTTATTTGCCCAAAAATGTTTTCACCAACTGTTTGTTTGTTAAAATATAGAGTTTTACTTCTGTCACTAACTGCTCCCAAATAACCACTTGAGCTATTCAAGTTATTGTTGATTTCTGTTAACACAAAAGCTACCTGATCAATTTCTAACTGTTCAGAAATTGCTAAACTTCTCCATAAATAGGCCGTTAGTTTCTTCTCATCATTCTTGCCTTTATTTTCCGCAGTGTAAATTCCTTTAATTGCTAAAAACCGTTTTCTGGTATTTTGCAGTCCTTGTCCTTCAATTGCTTTATAAAGTTCATCATCTAAAACATCAGGGTAAAACTGCTTTTGAAAGCTCCAAACTTTATCAAATTCTATCTTTAAATCGGAACGATAGAAGTCAGGGATTATCTTCCTTCCTTGTTTCAGTAATTGATAGCAATAACTGCCCGGGGTTAAATTTTCCTCATATAATTTAATGGCTATTGCCATCCCATCTATTGCTTTCCCTTCCTCTTCATTTTGTGCTTTACGGCTGCTTTTGTATCCACGTTTTTTGTTAATGGATAATAAAACTCGAGCAAATTGATCTTTTTCTATTCTCTCTTTTGCTGCTCTTGCCCGTAAGGCCAAAGTTTGAAATGTTGAGTTTTCCCCATCTTCGGTTAAAATTGATCTGTTATTAATTATGCCGTTTTCTGTCAAAACACTTATTAAATTTTTTCGGCGCAGTTTGTAACGCTGTAGATTTCTTCTTGCCCCTCTCTTTTGAGTCCTTCCGGCATTTGGCGATAAGCCTTTTCCACCAGCAAAATCCTCAATAGGGTTTTTTGATTCAGAAACTTTTCCAGATTTATCAACCTTATCAAAGTTATCTAATTGAGAAATTCGAACACCAAGCTTAATTATCGATGACTGCTCATTATCTGTTTCAGCTTCATTTACCAGAGCCCAACCAATTGAGGTAGTCCCTAAATCCAATCCTAAAATTTTTTTCATGTTTTTTGGTTTTAATATTTAATTTTTTAGTATGTTTGCACGTACAATCTAAAGCAATTCACAATAAGGATTATTCCGTTGTGAAAACATTCAAAGCGGTCTCTTTCATTAGGGGTCGCTTTTTTTTGATGCAATAAAAGTATTCATTTTTTTTATATATGTTGCTAATTGTTTAAATAATCCTTCGATCTTTAAACTTTTACATCTTATAACATTCCAACAATATGGGGTGTACGACAAATATCAGGTTAATATTCTCATAGGATTTTATTTTTCATCAAATTGAACGAATTGAACGAATTTCACCTGCCTATGGCAGGTACTAATTCGATTAATCAGCGTAATTCGATGATAATTATTTTGACATGTGGAAATTTGTCGTGCACCCACAATATGTTCAACAATTAGCCTTTTGAACAAAACCTTAACTTTGCCGCCAATTTAAATGACCTATACTATGCTTGAAGATAAAGATCCTAAAAGAACAGAAATTTCAGAATTAGGCGAATTTGGCCTGATTGACCGATTGACGAATGATGTGAAAATTCATCACCCATCTACAATTAAAGGTGTTGGGGACGATACTGCCGTGATTGATGCCGGTGACAAATACATGTTGGTAACAAAAGACCTGCTCCTTGAAAACATTCATTTCGACCTGACTTATTATCCTTTGCGCCATTTGGGTTATAAAGCCATTGTGGTGAACCTGTCGGATATTTATGCAATGAATGGAACGCCAAAGCAGGTAATTGTTGGTTTGGGATTGTCGAGCCGTTTCCCCCTGGAAGCGGTTGAAGAGTTGTATGCCGGGATGAAACTGGCCTGCGAAAAATACAAGGTTGATTTGGTGGGCGGCGATACCACCAGCAGCAAGCAGGGGCTCGTCCTTTCGGTTACTGCCATTGGTGAGGTTGAAAAGGATGCCGTGGTTTACCGCGGACCGGCAAAAGAAAAAGACCTCTTGTGTGTGTCCGGTGATTTGGGAGGGGCTTATGCCGGCCTTTTGGTTTTGGAGCGCGAAAAAGCCGAATACACTGCCAACCCAAATATGCAACCCAACCTCGAAGATTACGAGTACATACTTGAAAGGCAACTTAAGCCCGAAGCAAGGCCCGATGTGATAGAAATTTTAAAAGACCTGAAAGTTAAACCCACCGCTATGATTGATATTTCCGACGGCCTGGCTTCTGAAATCAAACATATCTGTAAACATTCGGATTTGGGATGCACGGTTTACGAGGAGAAGATCCCCATCGATGAGCAAACATACAACACTGCCCGCTCGTTCGAAATGGATCCATCGATGTATGCCCTGAATGGTGGCGAGGATTACGAATTGCTGTTCACGATCAAGCAAGAAGATTATGAAATGATTAAAAAGGAAAAGGACATTTCGGTAATTGGCTTTATGACCCATAAATCGGAAGGCGTAAACCTGATTACAAAATCGGGCCCGGTGGTTGAGATTAAAGCACAAGGGTGGGATCATTTGAAGAGGGAAGATTAACAGACACCTATTGACCCTAAAAATTTTTGATTGATGATTAACGATTTTTGATTGATGATTTAGCTTTATGCAAAAGTTAAACCCACATATCGATAAACTTAAACCTATTATTTCCACCCTGCCCTACAAGCCGGGGGTTTATCAGTTTTTGGATGTAAAGGACAAGATCATTTATATCGGGAAGGCAAAGTCGCTGAAAAAGCGGGTTTCGTCCTACTTTAATAAAGAATCGGGTGTGAGTGGCAAAACTTCGGTGATGGTGAAAAAAATTGCCAGCATCCAACACATCGTTGTCGATTCGGAACTGGATGCCCTGCTGCTCGAAAACAACCTCATTAAAAAATACCAGCCCCGCTACAATGTCCTGCTAAAGGACGACAAGACATTCCCCTGGATTTGCATAAAAAACGAAAGGTTCCCACGCGTTTTTCCAACACGCAATGTAATTCGCGATGGCTCAGAATATTTCGGGCCCTATGCTTCGTCAAGGATGATGCACACTTTGCTTGATCTCATCCGGCAACTTTATAAACTCCGTAGCTGCAAGCATTACCTGAGTGAGAAAAATGTAAATGCAGGGAAGTTTAAAGTTTGCCTCGAATACCACATCGGAAACTGCCTGGCCCCGTGCGTAGGAAAGCAAACTGAGGAAGATTACCTACAAACCATCAGCGAGATCAAGCTCATCATCAAAGGCAACATCAGCGAAGTACAGCGGCAATTGAAAGATTTGATGGGCCGCTATGCTACCGAAATGCAGTTTGAAAAAGCACAGGCCATCAAAGAAAAAATTGAGCTGCTCCAACGCTACCAAAGCAAGTCGATGGTGGTGAACCCGAAAATCCATAACGTAGATGTTTTTTCAATCATTTGCGACGACGATTCAGGTTACGTAAATTACATGAAAGTGGTGGATGGCGCCATTGTACAGGCCCACACCGTAGAAATGAAAAAGAAACTGGACGAGAGCAAAGAAGAGTTGTTGGCATTGGCTGTGGCCGATTTCAGGCAACGCTTCGACAGCAATTCAAATGAAGCCCTATTGCCCTTCAAATTAAAAATCGAGCTTCCTGATGTTACTTTTACCGTTCCAAAAATAGGTGACAAGAAGCACCTGCTTGAATTGTCGGAGCGCAATGCCAAATATTACCAGATAGAAAAACGCAAGCAAATCGAGTTGGTCGATCCTGAGCGGCACAGCAAGCGCATCCTCAACACCATGATGAAGGATTTGCGCATGAAAGAATTGCCTAAACATATCGAATGTTTCGACAACTCAAACATCCAGGGCAGCTATCCCGTTGCAGCCATGGTTTGCTTTCGCGATGCCAAACCCAGCAAAAAGGATTACCGGCATTACAACATCAAAACCGTTGAAGGGCCCGATGATTATGCTTCGATGGAAGAGGTGATTTACCGCCGCTACAAAAGATTACTCGACGAAGAAAAAGATTTGCCCCAACTCATCGTGATTGATGGAGGAAAAGGCCAACTTAGTTCGGCAGTAAAGAGCCTCGAAAAACTTGGGCTTCGTGGCAAGATTACCATCCTTGGTATCGCCAAGCGGCTTGAAGAACTCTATTTTCCCGGCGACACCATCCCCATTTACTTAGACAAAAAATCGGAATCCCTCAGAATTATCCAATATTTGCGCGATGAAGCCCATCGTTTTGGAATTACCCATCACCGCAAAAAACGCGAAAAAGGAACCATCAAAAGCACCCTCACCGAAATTGAAGGCATTGGCCCGAACTATGCCCAGAAATTACTTTCAAAATTTAAATCCGTGAAAAAGATTAAAATGACCAACCTGGAAGATTTGCAGGGAATGATTGGGAAAAGTAAAGGGAAGCTTGTGTTTGATTTTTTTCACACGAAAGAGAGCCAATAAAAAATCCATCAAACGAAGACATAGAACTGCCTTCAACGAGCTTGATTTAGGCAATGGGCAAATTCTGATATAGAACACTAATAACATGGATTTTACTGATGGTCACAGATATCAAACCTTGGCTTATCGGTGGTTATCCGTTTAATCTGTGTCATCCGTGTTCCAAAATATTTTGACTTGAAAATATGCTGTGACCTCTTTTGCACCGTTAATTGCTTTCGGAATAATTACTATTTTTGTGTAAAACCCAGTATATTAAAATCACATGCGGGCAACCACACCAATTCGCTTGAGTCTTATTATATACATCCCCAAAAATAAAACATCATGAAAAAACTTCTCCTCGCCCTCCTACTCATCACCACTTCAACGGCCTTCACTCAAAACTACAAACCTTTCAATGCCTCCTCCCAAAAGCTTTTTACTTCAATGCCGGACATGCAAAGTGCCTACAGCATGTCATTCGATTCGGTGTTGTCGGTCGGGAACGATTCTGTGTATTATAATTTCTTCGGGCTTCCATCGGAACCTAATTTTGTGAGTTATGATTGCCCATTTTGGGGAGGCCCGGAATGCTGGATGCAAAATGAGCCGGTTTGGGTTGGCGCCAAAATTGATTTCGATAATCTGTATTCATACAAGCTTTATCCAAATAATGGTGATACCATTCATTTCAACTTCAACCCTGCCTCAGGAAACTCGCATATTTTTTACCAGGATTCAATTCAAAAATTTTCGTTGATGTATGAAAGTACAGATACTGTTTCAGTCTTTGATTATGTTGACTCAGCCAGGTTTTTCAAAATCAGCCACTCCGACCTCGAAGGCAATCAAATCAATTCTGCACTCAATGGAAAAAATATTGTTATTGGCAAATACCTCGGGCTGATTGATTTTTTCCAAATAGATTCATTCCCGCAGGTACTAAAGCCTTTGCATTTGATTGGCAACGATAATCCAAATCTGGGCATCACCAAAATTACCAACGAAATGCTTTATGATTGGCAGCCGGGGGATGAAATCCAGTACGTAGAATATTATTTCTGGTTCGAATGTGGTCCCTATGAAAACTACACACACTACAGGAAACATAGCATACTGGAAAGAACAGAAACCAACAACTTATTGGAATACCTGATTGAAGAACAAACCTTTTATGAGGATTCCTCTTTTGTAAATACCGATACGATTGTAAAAAGTTATAACCGTTTCGAAACTATTGCACAACTCCCTTTCGAGGTGTTTGATGGGAACTATAAGCAGTTTTATTCGGCTGATTATTGTGATTTTAACCTTTGGACATATTTTGTTAGGGCCGAAAATGATTTGATTTTTTGTGAAGCTGATAATGTTTGGGGCCCTACAGACAATTTTGGCCCAGCAGATGAGGAAGAAATAAGCTACGTGTTGGGGATAGGAATTTACCTTGATAAATTAAGGATCTACAATTATGGTATTAGTAGCTATTATGGCTACCATAAAAATGTAACTTATTTTAAAAAAGATAACATTACCTGCGGTGATTTGGTTGTTGGGATTGATGAGCCCGATGAGCTTTCTGCCATGGTGAACATACATCCAAATCCGGCATCAAATGTAATCCGCTTTTCTTCTGATGTTCAACTGAGAAATATTGACCTGATAAACTCAAGCGGGAAAACTCTTGTTTCAAAATCGCTTAACAATCGAAATACCAACATTGATGTCAGCCATTTACCCGATGGGATTTATTTTGCGAAAATTGAACTTGAGGGAAATGTTTTCGTTACAAAGAAAATTATGGTTTTAGATTAGTTTTTTTTAACGTTTCCATGTCCGCCTGGTGGCGGACGATGGAAAGTTTTGCACTGGCTTAATTAAATTGGGTGACTTTCCAAGGCCCGCAGGACTTGGAAACGTCAAAAAACGTGAATACTATTAACCTAAGTTCGATATAGGCCAACCAGCCTAATACGTTGATTTGAATAGCCCTGCCCTATCTTCAGGGTAGGGGTTAAAATGACAATTAGAGCTAAAGATATTTGAAAATTTTGTTTTTTATTTTACAAAATTTTTAAAAATCTGATTCGCTGTGCTCAACACTTAATCCCTGGGTTGAAACCCAGGGCTATTCAAATTCAATCATATAGAATTAATTCTTAAATCGAACTCAGGTTATTAAAAAAACCCGGTACGCGACCACACGCACCGGGTGAAATATATCGGGTTAAAAGGATTGTTACTGCAACACAAATTTTATTGGCATTTTAACAAATGCCCTGACAGCTTTTCCTTGCTGCCGGCCCGGATTCCAATTTGGCATCAGGTAAGTTACACGCACAGCTTCTTCGTTCAAGCCGCCATCGGGACCTCTCAATACTTCCACATTGCTTATCCTACCATCCGTTTCCACCACAAACTGAATGTAGACAGTCCCGCTCATTCCAGCTTCACGCGCGGTCATTGGGTATCTAATATTGTCAAGTAAAAATTGCTGACGTGCCTTTTCACCACCCGGAAATGATGGATCTTGCTCTACAAATACATAGGGCTCAGGTTCGGGTTCAGGAACTTCATCAGGCACGTATGGAACCCAGGCATCCACCACTGTTTGTTGGTCAGCTTCAACATCTATTTGGTAATTTGTTTCAATATCAACATCATTATCCCGTATTTTGAAAAATGGTGCTGGCGTTGGAGGTACCGGTGGCTGTGGCGGTGGCTGAACCGTTACAAATACGAAATCTACAGGGAATTCGCTGGTTGTTCGATCAAAATCCAAAAACGTGTCGCCGGGGTATGCTCGGTAATTAAATGCAAGCAATATGGCTGCCAAAGTAATGATTGCGCCAATTTCAAGAAAGATAAAACGCTTCCGTTCCAACTGTGCTGATTTACTTTTTTTGTCTCTCATTTTTGATTGTTTTAAGTTAGAAATAAAGAACTTGATTACCAATATAAAACGAGAGAAGTACCAAAAAAATTGGCGGATTCAAGCCTGGTGCAGCTTTGGGTCAGTTTACGGCAAAAAAAATCCCAGTAACGGTGTACCGGGATCGAAATATTTTTGAAAGGATTGCTTATCCCTGAAGCGTAAATTTAATAGGCATATTAAACTGGACCCTTACAGGCTTGCCACGTTGTTTACCAGCAACCCAGTTGGGCATCATATTAATAACACGGATGGCCTCCTCGTCGCAACCACCACCAATACCACGAAGTACACGGACATCGGTAACTGATCCATCAGTTTCAACTACAAAGGTTACATATACAGTCCCCTGAATTCCTGATTCACGCGCCATTTGTGGATACTTGATGTTTTCCTGAAGGAACTTCATCCTTGCAGCATCACCACCCGGATAACCAGGCATCGATTCAACCACGGTAAAAATCTCCATCTCTGCAACTTCTTCTTCCTCTTCAAAAACAGGGATGAAGTCATCCATAACGGTTTCCTGGTCGGCCTCCACATCAATTTCAATGTCATCTTCCACTACCACATCATCCTTTACAATATTGATAACTGTAACTTGTTTTGGTGGAGGAGGTGGAGGTGGTTTTACTTTCTGCTCGGTAATCGGGATGATCTCTTCGGGTGTATCGTCAACCCTTACCTGGATGTTGAGCGTGCTGCCACCTTCGTAAGATCTGTAGTTAAACGCCAGAAGAACTACCGCCAGCGCAAAAATCAAACCTATTTGCATAAAAATGACCTTTTTTGGTTCAAGGTCTGCTTTTTTAGTTTTTTTAGCTTCCATGTTATTTATGTTTTGTGCTTTAATTTACTTCGAAAACTTCGCCATTTATCTAAGGAACGCCACATTGGACTTGATTATTGCCACATCAACTAAATATTTAGTTATAGCTATTTTCAATTTGAAGCCCGGCAAAGAAACGAGATTTAGATCAACTCTTTATAGGCAGCCGGATCCAACAGATCAGCCAACTCATCCAAGTTTGATATCTTGATTTTAATAATCCACCCATCGCCATAAGCGTCGTTATTAACAGTCTCAGGGTTTTGTTCCAGGGCCTCATTAAACTCAATCACCGTACCACTTACCGGCATAAACATGTCTGATACGGTTTTTACGGCTTCAATGGTACCAAAGGTTTCTTCCTTGTCCAATTCCTCATCAACAGTTTCAACTTCAATAAAAACGATGTCTCCCAGTTCGTTTTGGGCATAATCGGTAATACCTACCAAAGCTTCATCGCCGTCAATCTTCAACCACTCGTGATCTTTGGTGTACTTTAAATTATCAGGAATATTCATTGTTTTGTGATTTTTTAAAATTCAGGACAAAATTATACTTTTTTTAATACCAAATTGAAGTTAACATTCAAAATTCAATATTCAAAGTACAAAACTTGTCCGTATGGATAAGTTCCAATATCGAAAATCCAATACCCAAACCGGTTCCAGATATTGGAGATTTAATTCTTTGTCATCCTACTAAAAGCTATTCAAAAGCTGATGGAAGCAACCTAAAGATACTTTAATGTGCTAATTGTTGTTTACTTTTGTGTCTGTTGATACAAATTATAATTCATGGTACTACCACGAATTTAATGACTATAAAAAAACTTAATGACACAAAATGATTTCGATACAGGTATTGGTTTGAAGCCGGAAGCCGGAAGACCGAAGATGGCTTACTTCGGTCTTCCGGCTTCTGGCCTGGAAAGCAAAAGCATTGAAAGTTTCGCCACTAAAATAACAGTAGAACCATAATTATAAAAAAGCACCTGCTAAAACTTGATCCTTTAAATGAATACTCTATTTGTCATACTTATTAATATTTTTCTTTCCACGGCGGCTTTTGGAGTGAATAGCAACGGTTCGGCCATGGTTGAGGGCAATACATTTGACGAAAAGGGACAGATAACTATAGCAGGCCATTTTGGCCAAACACCAGGGCAAACTTCGGACACAAGCCTGGCTAATTATTGGTTTGGCAAAGCGGAAGCTTTTGCCGAAACCAGGAACTACGATAGTGCAAATGTTTATTTTAACAATGCAAGCGAAATCTACAAGAAGGCCGAAAACTGGGAGAGGTTTGTACAATGCCTTAATTCTATTGGCATCAATACGAGAAGAACAGGCGATTTTGAAACTGCAAAACCTTACCTAGAAAAAGCCCTTGAAACGGGCTTAAAAGAATTGGGGAAAGTAAATTTAGAAGTAGCAAAAAGCTATTATAACCTGGGTGTGGTTTATAGCAGGCAAAGCAATTACGAAAAAGCCATTGAATATTTAGAGGAATCCCTTTCGATAAGGGTTGACTTACTTGGCGAAAACCATCCTGATGTTGCCAGCATTTACAATACAATGGGGAGCGTTTATTATGCCGATGGCAACTACAACAAAACCCTTGAATATTTATTTCAATCCTTATCAATTCAGCTTGAAACTATTGATGACGACAGCCCCAAAATTATAAGTAGTTACAATAATATAGGTTTGACATACCTCGAAAAAGGTGATTTTAAAAAAGCCACTGAATATTTTAATAAATCACTGGATATTATTATTCAGACCAGCGGGGAAGATGACCCAAAAAATGCCGGCATCTACAGTAACATCGGAAATGCTTACTATGCAAAAGGTGATTTCGACAAAGCACTCGAATATTACTACAAATCCTTAAGCATCAAACTGAAATCAATTGGAGAGGAAAACGCTGCTGTTGCAAATGCATACAATAACATTGGATTGGCTTACATTAAGAAGCGGGATTTTGATAAAGCTTTTGAATACTTAAACAAAGCCCTAAGTATTAAACTTAAAACTGATGGCGACAGCAACCCAAGTGTCGCTTCATACTACAGTAATATTGGATTGGCTTATATTGAAAAAGGCGACTATAACAAAGCCCTAGAGTATTACAATAAATCGCTGTCGATAAGGCTGAAATTATTTGGCGGGGACCACCCTGATGTTTCCACAAATTATCATAATATTGGGAACGCCTACTACTTCCAGGGAGCGTATGATAAAGCCCTCGATCAGCTTAATATAGCGTTATCCATCAGGCTTGAACTGCTTGATGAAAAACATATAAATGTTGCAACGTCCTACAATTCCATAGGTTTATGCTACCTCGAAAAAGACGAATATGACAAAGCATTGGAGTACTTTAATAAATCGTTGACCGTTGCCCGGGAGTTATTTGGAGACCAGCATTTACGCATTGTAAAGGATTACAATAGTATTGGCCTAGTTTACATCGAAAAAGGCGATTATGATGTTGCCTTTGGATATTTCAATAAATCTTTGGAGATATTAAGTCAACTTGATGGTGCAAACGCTAAGGAACTTGCTTATACCTATAACCAGATTGGAATTGCCTCGGCAAAAAATGAAGATTACAATCAAGCCCTCTCCTATTTTCAAAAAGCACTTCAATCGAATGTAAAGGGTTTTGCAAGCAGCAAAATTTACGACAATCCTCCATTGGAGGGAATGATTTCTGAAAAAGAACTCGAAAGTTCATTATACCAAAAAGCAAAAACCCTGGCAGCCCTCTACGAAAATAAAACCAGAAACCTTGATGATCTGCGTTCATCCGTTTTCACATACCAACACACCTTTTTATTAATAGATAAGATGCGCAATGGCTATAAAGCCGAAGGTTCAAAACTTATCCTCGCCGAAAATACTGCCTTGTATGCCGAAGAAGCTATAAATACTGCACTTCAACTTTATGAAGCCAACGGAGATTCGCAATTCCAGGATATGGCTTTTACCTTTGCCGAAAAAAATAAAGCCGGGGTTTTATACGAATCTGTTTCAGAATCCAATGCCAGGCAATTTTCGGGTATTCCCAACAAGCTGTTGCAAAAAGAAAAACAGCTCAGGATAGACCTTGCATTTTACGAAACCCAGATACAAAAAAACGAACTCGACAGTTTGACAAGCGAGGATTTTGAAGCACGCCTTTTTAAGCTCAAACAGGATTATGGGCAAATGATCAATTTATTGGACGAGGCCTATCCGGCATATTACAAAATGAAGTATGACTATTCGGTAGCTAATATCGAAGAAATTCAAAATAAACTACAGGAAAACAATGAAGGTTTTATCGAGTACTTTTTAGGCGAGGGATATTTATTCACAATTGCAATAAACAAAGACAAGACAGCTGTTGTAAGGCAGACCATCGACTCGAAGTTTTACAGCGAGATTGAGATGTATCTAAACCTTGTGCAGTCGTACAATGTTGTCCAATTAAAACATCGCTCACAATTTTTCAATCACAGCCGAGGCCTATACAACATGCTCATCAGACCTGTTGAACAAATTATTAATAATTGCAACAAGCTGGTAATTATTCCAGATAATATACTCAACGGCTTGCCTTTTGAAACACTAATATCTTCAACCGAAAACCCTGCTGATTTTGATGCTGCCGAATACCTCCTGAAGCGATTTGCCATATCCTATCACTTTTCGGCAACTTTATACCAAAACACCAAAGGACCTGCCTCAGATGAACTTGCATATAAAAAGCAATGGTCGGGCTATGCGCCTGTTTTCAGCGATGGCAGCAATTACAGTTTGATTTCAACAAGTGAACTAAAATCTGTTGATCCTGATTACAAGAATGTGCAATACAGGGCAGTATCGGATGATGGTAAACACTTTAATCCATTGCCCTATAGCGAACATGAGGTAAAGTCAATTGACAAAATTTTTGCCGGGCAGATGTTAAAAAGCGACACATACCTTAATGAGCAGGCTAGCGAAAAAAATTTTAAAACGCTTTGCGGCGATTACAAATACCTTCACCTGGCAACACACAGCATTGTAAATCATGATACCCCAAAACTTTCGGGGATCATATTTTCGCCACCCGAAAACATTGGGGAAGATAAATATCCAATAAGTATCACGGGAAACGCTGACGATGGAATTTTATATGCCGGCGAAATATACAATTTGATGATTGATGCCAATCTTGTTGTACTCAGTAGTTGCGAAAGTGGCATAGGGTCACTTGCAAAAGGCGAAGGGATGATGGCACTGACAAGGGCATTGCTTTATGCCGGTGCCCAAAATCAAATTGCATCATTGTGGAAAGTTGAAGACAAAAGCAGCGCCGCATTGATGATTTCGTTTTATGATTTACTCCTTTCCGGAAAACCCATCCCCGAAGCATTGCGTGGTGCTAAACTTAAAATGATCGAACAAAATGTTCCTCCTGTATTTTGGGGAGCTTATGTTTTAACTGGCGAATAATGGCACTATAAACTTTTTGGAGGACGAATTTTTTTCAGAGCATAGCGGATCGAAATGTCGGCAGACGTCAATCCGATGCTAATAAGTTAAGGCAATGGTGTTGATGTATGATTGTCGATTAATCCCGCACATGTCGGAATTTAAGATGTCCCTGATTATCACATTACAATAAATCCTTAACTAGGGGCTGCTTAGAAAGGCCTAATCCATTGGATTACCATAAGTTATTCC
>CAZBDF010000028.1:0-8760 GCA_964490385.1 uncultured Lentimicrobiaceae bacterium
AGCTTTTTGAAAAATCCTTTATGTACCGATTCGAAATGCAGCTTAAATTGATCCCATTGTTCGTCGAGGTTGGTATTGCTGTCGATTTCGCGGATGAGGTTTACAAAACATGCGTTTTTCTCCAGGCTGGCATTGTCAACGGCTTGTTCAGCCATTTTACGGATATTGCCGAGCACCTCGTTTTTATTCAGGATGTGCAAGGTGGATGTGGAAAGTTCCCGGTTTTTTTGCTGGAGCTTATCTTGCTGTAGTTTGTTAATCTGTTCTTCGGCAAACAACACTTTTTGCAGATGATCTTTTTCCTTCTCCTGCTTTTCCATTTCGAGCCCGTGCAATTTATTTTCCTTTTCGCGAAGTTTTTTACTTTGAATCAAGGACTTCCGTTTTGTAGTAAACAGAAAAATAAAGAAGATGGCAACCATCAGAATAGCCAGTCCCGAAATGATAAAGATGATTTTTTGATTGTGCTGGATTTTCGCTTCTTGTTTTAGTAAGACATTCTCCTTTTCCTTTTTCTCAGTTTCATACCTGGCTTCAAACTCGGCAACCTGACGGTGTTTTTCCTCATTAAAAATGCTATCCCTTAAAGCTGAATATTGTTTGAAATAATTCAATGATGTGCTGAAATCTTTAAGGTTTTGATAAGCATCTGCCATACTTTTCAAACTGCGCAACTGCTGGGCTTTCATACCCCTTGATTTCGAAATCACCAAACTCTGGTTGTAGTAGTTGAGCGCCTGCTCATATTTCTGTTCTTCTAACTTCAGGTCGCCCATATGATTAAGGGTAATGGCCTGCGAACTGATTCGCCCCAGTTCCTTAAAGATATTGAGTGCTTCATCTAAATTCGTCAACGATTCACCATATTTCCCCTGCTTCAGAAACACCATTCCGATATGGCTCATACGAATACCAACTTTGCCCTTATTGCCCAGTTTTATATCAATTTCCAGTGCGCGGTTCAGGTAATCAAGAGCAGCTTCAAAATTATTCATGGCCTCGTAAGCCTGGCCAATGTTACTTAAGCGGATAGCCTGCATGCGCTCGTTCCCCACACTTATGGCTTTTTGGAGGGATTCGTTATAATACTCGATGGCCTTTTCAAACTTCTTCCACGAAAAATAAACCTTCCCAATATTGTTCAGGTCAACCGAAATATATTCATCAATTTGCCTCTCCCTGTCAAATTCCAGTGCCCGGGTAAAAGAAGAAATAGCTTTGTCGTATTCGCCCCAGGCAAAATACACCTGCCCCAGATTGTTCAGATTATTGGCGATTTCTTCTATATCATTTATTTCACGTGCAATTTCAAGGGCCTTGATGTAGTAAATTTCCGCATTATCATATTGAGAGAGGGCACTGTAACAATAACCGATATCCCCGGTCCGCGCAACAAAATATTTTGATAAAGGGCCATTTGCAGCTTTATCAGCTTCCGCAGATAATTTATAAAACTCGATGGCCTTGTAAAGGTTGTTTTTATAAAACCATACGTCGGCTATGGTGCGGGTGGCTTTGGCTTGTTCATCAAAACCTTCGAGACTTTCAGCCAGTTGGTAGGCCATGGTGGCGATAGTAATAGATTTATCCAAATCGAAGTCAAGATAAACTGAAGCCAACACATTCAACTGTTTTGCTTTTTGGATACCCTTGCTATCGTCAATCAAGCACTGAAGGCTATCAATATTCGTTTGGGCTGATATTCCCATAAAAGGGAATGCCGCAACGAAAGAAAGAATTAGGAATTGAAAAAACCAGCTCTTTATCATTTCAGGAAATTGGTGAGAAACAAAAATATACAATTATCCCGATGTGAGGCCTGGTTGCCACAGATTTCTCAGATTAACACAGAATAATATTTAGGAGCTTGCCCCAAATCCGATTGCAGCCCGCCTACCATAGTTGTAGGGCGAACAGGCGAGACAGGTTTCTCAGATTAACACAGATAAAGCTTTTATCATAAAATCCATTTTTGTATTATTGCATATTCAAATCAATCAAAAAATCAGCCTTATGAAAAAATCAATCCCTCTCCTCATCATGGCTATTCTGTTTGCCTCACTATCAGGCATCGCACAAAATGTGTCGTTTGAAAATGAAAATCTTAGTGCCATCAGGGCATTGAAATCTCAAATGCTATCCAACGAAGATCCATTTGCTGAGCAAAGCCCATTCTACAAAAACACCGATGCCTCAATGGAAGATTATGGTGACGCTCCTGAATGGGACTGGTCAGAGAGTTTCGCAGGTTCAGGCCGCGATATTATTAATGACGCCGTAGTGGATGAATTGGGAAACATGTATGTTACAGGGAGTTTTTCGGGAACAACTGATTTGATGGGTACACCGTTAACAAGTATTGGAAAACGAGATTTATTTATAGCAAAGTTTGATGCTACGGCAAATTTAATTTGGATAGCACATGGAAGTTGCGGGGAGTTCAATTCCTGCGAAGCTTACGACATCAGGTTGATAAATGATATGCTACTTATCACGGGGTATTTCGACGGGTCATCTTTCACTATTGACGATTCTTCCACCGACCTCATTGGCTTATCTGATGCCTTAATTTTGAAACTTAGCACAGATGGCGATATCGAAATGTTGGACAATTTTGGTGTTGCAGGATTTTTTTATCGCGGGCTTGCCATAGATCAGGACAGCGACCAAAACATTTACCTCACCGGTACTACTGATGGAAATACCAGCTGGTATCATTCCTCTTTTTTAATGAAATTCAATACAGTAGGAACAATGCTTTGGTGGCAGGAACACAATGCCGGATTCAATGACCTGGTTATTTCGGGAGATGAGCTTTACATTGGCGGAACTGTATTTACCGAAACCTGGCTGGATGATATTCTTTTGAACCCTGTTGGATACAACGATGCATTTGTGGCCAAAGCAAACCTCGACGGGCAATATGCCTGGGCTCTTATGGGAGACCACACTACCCCACCCTGGGGCGATAGTTTTACACCAAAGCTGGCTGATGCAGGTGATGGAAATATTTATATCGCTGGTTTTTATAGGAGAAATATTGAATTTGGGGGAATTTTACTTACTACCAATTCTATTATGGATGTGTTCATCTTTAAGGTGAATCCCGCCGGCGATGTGCTCTGGGCAAAATCAACCGGCAACACCGGCAACGAACTGGATGGGTTTACCGCCCTTGGCAATGGGAATGTTTGTATTTCAGGAGGAATGCTATCTTCCGCCTCTTTTGATGATATTGTTTTGGAAAACCCAAACTCAAGCCCTGGTTATTATGCTGCCATCTATAACAGCGAGGGCGAAGCGCAAAATGCATTTCTGCTGGAACACCAGTCGCACAACCTGGCTGCCTTGCCTGTTGATGAACTCCTCCAGGTTGGAACAACTTCGCTGGATGCATTTCTTGCGGTTTATGACTATTCCGGAAACCTTTCTGCACAAAAACATAGTTCCGGAAATTCAGGCACAGCAGAACTCACCGGTCTGGAAGTGGATGAGACAGGTGTAATCTATTCCTTGGTTAACATGTACGGCCATACCGAATACTTTGGCGTTAACATTACAAATCCTAAAGAAACCATGGTACTGACTGGCCAAAAACCCAACGGTGATGTTTTATGGATAGAAAAAATGGAAGGCGGGATTTCATGGTGGAATTTTACTGAAACAACGCTCAAGTTAGACCGTACATACGATAAATTATTTCTACATGGCAATTTTAGCGATACTTTAATAATTGGAAACCTGCAATTTACAAACCCGGTTTCGGATAGTAAGAGGGCATTTGTGGCCTGCTATTCAATCGCAGGGGATTTTCACTGGGCAAAAGAAATCCCCTATGATGTAAATATTCAATCGGTAGATACGGATGCTGCTGGCAATGTTTACTATATTTTTGGTTTCTCGGGAACCATCGAAATAGAAGGTCAGGCCTTTACCTCCAGTAGTGATGGTGATGCTCTCATATTGAAGTACAGTGGTGATGGTAATTTCATCTATGCTAAACAAATAAAAACAGATGTATTTTTCTACCAATTAAGTGTGGCAACTATTCAATCTGGGGGATATTTTGTTTCGGTTGAACCTGCCGCCGACAGCGTGTTTTTTAACAATGGAAACAATACAATGATTCTTACACCCAATGATGGAAGGTGTATAATAGCGAAATACACAGATGACGGAGATTACTTGTGGGCGAAATCCTTTGGCCATAGCCCCACCAATTACGGAGGTTTTTATTGCTGGCCCACTGCCACGGTAACTGATCCAGACGGGAACCTTTACCTTACCGGAACACATGGGGACTCTGCCCAGTTTGATAATATTGTCCTCAGAACACCCTATAACCGTAGCAGTCCCTTCACAGCGAAAATCGATACAGACGGAAATACCCTTTGGGCCAACTCCATACAGGTACACCGTTGGGGCAACAATTATTGCGAGGCAGATATTGATGATGATGGAAACTTCTATTGCATGGGTGATATTCGTGATACGGTTCATTTTGGTGAATGGCAATATGTACCAGTTGGACCAAACGATATGTATGTAGCACGATACGACAACGATGGTGAACTGAACTGGGTAAAAACAATCGAAAGCACATCCTCTGCCAACCAACTTTATGGAATGGGCGTTTTCGATGCAAACAATCTGTTTGTCGGAGGACATTTTGCAAACAGAATTTATGCTGATGACATAGATTTACATACCTCTTCAAGCAGAGCTGGCTTTACAATTCATATTGGCGACTCGATTGAATACACCTCAATTAATGAAGAGAACCTTGCCGAAATATTTGTTGTGGCCTATCCCAATCCAGCTTCTGACATTGTTTATCTCGACTTCAAAACTCCCATTAAAAATGCTATGGTTGAAGTGATGGATATCAATGGACGACTATTAAAAAGCACAGCTTATACAAATCCAGGCAGAACTGAAAAACTGGATGTAAGCGGACTTCCAAAGGGAATGTGTTTAATAAAGATTATTGCTGACGGAAAGACTGCAACCAGGAAAGTGATGGTTCAGTAAAATCATCTGAGGGTAGGTTATTTCAAAGCATTGCCCAAAAACATTGTTAAACCTCTACGAGGTATTTGTGAATTCAGCGGTAACGTAGTTCTACAATACTTAATCGCCTATGGCGAAATTCCCTGTAGGGGATACAAGTATTGTAGAACAGAATGATATGATTTTGGATTCTTCCCCTTAGGGGATTAACACTTATTATCCTGCCAGTAGCAAATGTATGATGTTTTTATTGCAGGTGAAAAAACGGATATCCCACAGAATTCAAAATGATAAAAACTCGAAGTCATAAGTTTTGGAAATATCACCCTGAAGACCTAATGCTTAACAAGCTTTTGTTGTCTGACAGATGTTTTTGAATAAACAGTAACAATATACAATCCGGGTTTTAACCCTGAAATATCAATCTTTTCGCCACTATTACTATCAAATGCTTTAATCAATTTTCCATCCATATCTACTATAGTAAGGGAAGTGTAGTTGGGGTCCAGGATGTTAATTTCACCGTTTGATGGATTGGGGAAGAAAACATTTTCCGGTGCAATTTCAGTGAGGTTTTGCCCGAAAGGCACAATACCCGTTGTGGTAGCATCATAACGCATTATCATTCCATTTTTACCACAAGCCCAGCCTTTGGTTTCATCAAGGAAAAAATAATGGTTATCTGAATAAGGCCATGTAACATAACCTGTGGTATAAATAGTTTCAAAAGTGATGCCCCCATCATATGTTTGGGCCAGATAGTCTTCTCCGTTGGTAGCTACTGCTTTGGTTTCATCAAACATTTGTAGGTACCTGATTTTTGAGGGCATGTCTATTTCTGACTCTGCCCAACTTTCTCCTCCGTCAATGGTAACCAGTACCTTTTCATTGTCGAGGCTTATTAAGCCGGTTTCAGCGTTTATAAAACTTATGCTCATAAGGTTGCAATCATATCCGTAATCAACTTCTGTCCAGGAGATACCTCCGTCAACGGTTTTCAAAAGCTTACCGATTTCAAGATTGTCACTATCAGTCAGAGCCATATACCCAGTGGTATTGTCGGGGAAATCGATGCCTCCCTGCAGTCTGAAATCATTGATTTCAGGACTGACATCTGTCCATGAATTTCCCTGGTCTGCTGATTTGATTACCCTAGCGCTTAAGTCAGCTATATAAATATGCTGGAGATCTGGCATACTAATTTCCTTTAACCAATACTCAAATCCTGTGGGTGAGTAGGCCCATGACATTCCGCCGTCGATGGTTTTGTACGGTCCGATTCCATTTCCGACAGCCCATCCTGTTTCGGGTGTCGAAAACCCCAAATCATAAATATTCATACTGTAATTACTTGTATCTATTTCGGCCTCTTGCCAGTTTTCGCCACCATCGCCGGTGTAAAACAATTTTGAAGTCCCGCCAAAGGACTTCCGGCTTCCAATGCATGCATGTAAAGTATCGGTGAAGTAAATGCACGATAAAGCGTTGGTCTGCCCTTCCACCAAACTACTGAAGTTTTCGCCTGCATCAGTTGTTTTCACCAGTGTTGGACCATCTCCGGCAAAATATATGGTTTGCGTATCCAGGCACGAGAAAGCACTGAAACGCCAAAATTGATTATCTGTTCCGTGGGTATAATAACTTTTCCAGGATTCACCACCATCAGAGGTTGTATAGAGGCGGTTAATATTCAAAACCCTTCCTTCATTTTGGTTAATAAACTCAATATCTTCGATGGCATGTCCGGAATTGGAAATCCCAATTACATGGGTGTTCCAGGATTCACCACCATCAACAGTATTAAACACCAGCGCATCCACGCCCATCATGTCAGGATTATAAATACCATTCCCGGCACCAATCCATAGCTCATCGGGGCCAAGTACCGAAAGGCCTTTAATGAACTCAATCCGGCCCGAAACCTCGATGTCAACCCATGTTTCACCACCATCATCAGTCCGGCGGCAAATCGGCTCGTTACCAATAAAAGTGCTTCTTCCGACAACGTAGCCGGTTTGTTCGTTGGCAAAACCGATGGCATCGTAAACATGGTCCTCTGCTATCGAAAAGTTTAGCTTTTCCCAGGATTCACCACCATCAATCGTTTTGGCAATGGCGCAATAATAGCCAAAAGCATAGCCAATGGTGTCGTTATAAAAATATGTTTCCCAAAGGCCTGTTAGTATATCAACATTTACAATTTCCCATGTTTCACCGGCATCATGGCTGGTGTAAATAATGTTGTCGTATGCAATAAAACCTTTGTTGTTGTTAATAAAGTTGATGTTTCGAAGTTGTGTTCCCGGAGCAGGAAATTCCAAATCTTCCCAGGTTTCGCCCCCGTCTATTGTACGCATCAATAATGAATTATTCCCAACAATATATCCTGTGTCTGGTGAAGGGAAATCCACATCCCAAAGACCTATCTGGGTGGGCTTAGGATTAAGAAGGGCCCAGTTTTGGGCAAAAACTATCGCGCTAACATTTATCAGTATGGCGATAAAAAATAAACTTAAAAAGGATTGAGTTTTCATTAGGCAAGTTTTTTCATTTTTTAAATTAAAAGAATTAGTGGTCAACAAATTAAAGATGCAATAAAATATGAAATGGTTGCTTTTTATATATAAAAATGAAATGCAGGATGAAAAGGTGCTGAACCAAAACAGTTTGTATATCCGAAACTTTTGCAGTTGTAAATGTTAGCCACAGCTTACTCAGGTTACTGAGAAAATCAGTGAAATCTGTGGCTTTTTAGCGCATGATATAATTTTACTAAGCATTTTTATTTCATCATATCATGCGTTTTCATTTGGTGATGACATTGAGCTTTTATAAAGAAGTTTAAAAATTATAACAAATCGCCTATTTTTCCGTAAAATTGCAAACTAATTGAGTGGTATTGTTTTACTGCAAAATACTTTGGCAAAACGCTAACGCGATAAACAACCACTATTTGATTCGAGATAAATTTAATTAAAACACAGGAAAAAATGATATCAAAAAAAATTGAAGCTGCACTTAACGAGCAGATTAAAGTTGAAGAGCATTCATCACGGATTTATATGGCGATGGCCTCATGGTGCGAGGTCAACGGTTTTCCGGGAGCTGCAAAGTTTCTTTATACACATACTGATGAAGAAAGAATGCACATGTTGAAGTTTGTTCATTTTTTGAACGATAGGAACGGACATGCTGTTTTGCAGGCCCTTGAACAACCACACCCCGAATACAAATCATTGGGAGAATTATTTACAGAGGTCCTTCATCACGAACAGTTTGTAACCAAAAGCATCAACGAACTGGTTGACCTTTGTTTACAGGAAAAAGACCACACCACAAACAATTTCCTACAATGGTTTGTAATGGAACAAATTGAAGAGGAAAGCCTGGTGTCGGAAATTGTGGATAAGATCAAATTGATTGGCGACGCAAAAGCAGGATATTTCTACATCGACAATTACCTTGCGGGATTGGCAGTTGCCGAAGCAACACCGGAGGTATAAGACTCAAAAACCAAAGCACAAAGCACAAAATCCAAAATCCAAAACTCAAAACTCAAAGCGCAAAACTCAAAGCGCAAAACCAAAATAAATTTCAATGTTTAAAATCTGAACATTCATTTTTTTTTGAAATTTGGGATTTGAGCTTTATCCATACGGACAAGTTTTGTTTATTGAACTTTGGAATTTGAACTTTATCCATACGGACAAGTTTTGTTTTTTGAATTTTGGTATTTGGTATTTGGTATTT
>CAZBDF010000028.1:8860-18105 GCA_964490385.1 uncultured Lentimicrobiaceae bacterium
TCTTCTTCGAGCAATGGTGCACCGGCATCACCTTCAACACAGCAAGCACCTTTGCACTTTTTTAGTTTGCAAACAAATTTTACACTGGCAATGTCATCCGAAACTGTTTTGTCATCTATCACTATCATGGGGGCAAAAGTAGGGTTTTTGAAGTTTTATTATGGGAATGGGAGGTGTAGGACAAAGAAATTTGAAAAGGTATAGGGGGTATAGGGTGTATAGAGTACATAGAGGGTATAGGGTACATAGTGTCTATTTTTTAAATTTGTTGCTTTTTTTCATACGGACTTCCTTCGGTCGTTGCCAGAACTTTAGAAATCCAAAAATCAAATATCTAAATCCAAAACAAATCATAATGTTTAAAATTCAAAAAAATGGAGTAGTTAAATCATGTTTTATTAACAACATATTTTAGATTTCGAAAATTTGAGTTTTGGAATTTATTTGAAATTTGCGCTTTTGCCAGAGGCATCACAATGTGAGAATTTTGAGTTTTGGAATGCAAGGATTCCCTGTTTGGCTCTGGCTCGTCCAGCTTAGGGTGTATAGGGTGTATTGGTGGAAACTTTGGAAATTGAAAAAGATTTTAGGCCCTGACTTTGTATCGTCCGCAGGACATACAAACGTCAGAAGTGGCAAAAACGATTAGAGGGAAAAATAGAAAATTACTATCATTGCAACAACAAACCGAAGCACTATGAAACGACTCTTTGCCGCTATTAAAGTCCACCCTGATGAAAATCTGTTGAATCTTTATGATGATTTGAGGGCGAGACTTCGAAACGAAAAAATAAAGTGGGTGGATGAAAAAAATATCCACATCACTTTGAAGTTTTTTGGAGAAACCCCCGAAAGTCAAATTGATGATATTTGCAAAACACTGGATGATTTAGCCTACCGACATCAACCATTAATACTGAGATTACAAAACATTGGGATTTTTGGAAGTAAATATAATCCCAGGGTAATCTGGTTCGGGATGGAGAAAAACCCGGCCATTGAAGCCCTTGCTAAAGATGTAATACAAAGTCTTGATAAAGCCGGCTTTCCCCACGACGGGCAAAACTTTAGGGCACATCTCACCGTGGGCAGAATTAAATTCATCAACGACAAAAGGAATTTCCAAAAATCCATCGATCAGTTTAAAGAGGTTTTAATCCAGGATATTGATGTGGATGAATTTGTTCTTTACGAAAGTAAACTAAGGCCACAAGGGCCGGAATATTCGGTGGTGGAAAGTTTTAGATTAGGTGAGTAGAAGGTATTGGGATATAAGGTATAGAAGTATAAGGGTGTCAGAAGTCTGATTGGTTTGTGTCTTTTCTATCCGCGCTTTTCAGCGTTTATCTGCGTCATCATTTTCATTATTGAACAGGTAAACTTTTAGTGGGAATAAAACCGCAAAGAACGCAGAGGAAAAGGGTTGCAAGCCCTGAAGATAGCGACCCTGATTTCGGAATCACATTCTTAGCCAGGGTTTCCCTGCCTCGCTGGTCCGCTTCGCCATAGCTTTTGCGAGTCGAGCAAGGCGGGCATCAGATTGCTGATATTTTCAAAAAACTAGAACGGATACCCAAAAGCAACATTCAGCACCATCTCACGCCCATTCCACTCGTTTTTGGAATCGCCGGGCTTAAATATCCACCGCTCCCCTTCGGGCAGGTAGGGTTTTCGCAGGGGGTAGGCAAAATCAAAACGCACGACAACTACTGAAAAATCGAGCCGAAAACCCAAACCTCCCCCAACTGCAAACTCTCTGTAAAAATCATTCCAGTCAAACATTCCACCTGGCCGTTGATCATCTTCATGAATTAACCAGATATTCCCAGCATCAAGAAACAGTGCGCCTTTTAAAAAATCGATAATTGTAAACCTGTATTCAATACTTGTTTCCAGTTTTATATCTCCCGACTGGTCAACATAAAGTGTACTTAGGCTGTCGGGAGGTCTGTAAGATCCAGGGCCAACCGTTCGTGCCCTGAAGGCCCTCACACTGTTGGTTCCGCCTACATAAAATTGCTTTACATAGGGCATTACCAAAGAGTTTCCATAGGGGATTCCATTGCCCGCGATCACACGAAAACCAATATTGCTCTGTGTGTTCCTTTTCCTGTTGACAAAAAACCTGACTTCATTCCGCAACCTCACATATTGCGAATAGGGTACGCCGAGAATGTAATGCGGGTTTTCGGGTGTAGGTCTGGTTCCTAACGAAGCAGTAGTTATGAGGCTTGCAAGGTTTCCTGCCGTTTCCAACGAACCAGAATAATATATATTGGTCCTGTGCTTTCTCTTATAGAGATTACTATAGGTAAAAACATAGCTTCCGCCAAGGATAAATTGCTCCTCAAAACTTCTTTTGATGGTTGGGTTTTGGTCAAGGTAATCTTCAAACTCTGCTGAGCTTTTTGCAAGGTTTGTAAAACTGATATCAATGGGTTTATATATCTGCGAAATTTTTTGGCTTGTCCTCCAATGGTAACCCAGCGAAGTATAAAATGAATGGAATTCGTAAAGATTTACCCTTGAAAATAAACCTCCACCCAGTGTAATATTTGTAGTAGGAACATATTTCCGTGCTTTTTTTTCTCCAAACTTAAAAGGAACAAACCGAGGAATACTCAATGTTCCATCCAGGGTAATTTCGTAATTTGTGCTGCCAACATCGTTGCCACTAAACTGTGTTTCGAACCTGCTGCCCAGGTTAACCGACAACATTTCTGCCCCTCGAAATGTATTCCTGTTTTTATAGCTGAGCTTTACTCCGGGACCCAGGTAATTATTGGTTTTCAGTTGTGTACTAAGTTCCGCGCCAAGGGTCTTTTTTTTGTGGGGTGTTAGGATGATGCCTACGTCAAGGGTATTTGGAACGGAATCGGATTTTATAAAACGCGCATTGGCATATTTATAAACCCCTAATCCCATCAAATGGCTTAAGGTGTTGTAGTGCAGTTCCCTGGAATACAGGCTATCTTTTTTCAAATAAATAGCATCAAGGATGGTTTTGGGCCTGTAATAGTGGCTAACGCTCATGTAAAGATAGTTGCCAATCATGGTGCTATCGGGATGATAATTCTTGAGCGAATAATCATCGAACACCTTAATTTTTCTCAGCCTGTAGGCATGGCTGGCCTCTGATGGAATATCTGGTTTGATTTTAAGTTCTATATCAATCTCACGGTTTCCAATTGTCGTATCGGCATCAAAAATCAGGTAATCTGAACTGAAATAAAAATAGCCTTGGTTTTTAAGAATTGCATCAATTCGCTTGCGTTCTTTTTCGAAGTCAGATAATTTATAATTGTTTTTTGGCTTTATGAGTGTCCCTGCCTTTTGTTCATCAACCTTACTTTCCAGGGAAGTATTCCCATTTGGAAATTCTATCGAGTGAATAGTATATGGTTTATCGGGGGATTCAGTAAATTTGATACTGGCAGTTTTTTGTTTATGGATGATTTCATAGTTTGAGGAAGCGTGAAAATAACCCCGGTTTTCGAGACGGTTTACCATGGCCGCATTGATGGTCGAAAGTTTTACATCTGTAAGTGTTACGGGAGGATCGCCCAATTTGTATTTGAGCCAATATTTAAAACCCTTCTCTTTTTTTGGTTCCCCAACCATATTATGGATGCTTAAAAATGGACGCATCCACAAAAACTTCATGTTGGGATGTGGCTTCACAAGTGCCCGCAATTCCGATTTGGTGGGGCCCGGCTCAGTAACAAATTGCAGCGAATCGAATTCAACACTCGCCCCCGAAAACAGGAACTCATTGTCGCCAAGCTTGCGCAAGCCGGTGCACCCCGATAGCAGGATAACGATCAATAGGATTCCTGTAAGAGAATTGTTTATGTATTTAGTACCTGGCATTTGTTTATTATTCAATAAAGAGTCCATTCTAAAAAGTATTATTAAAGGTAATTGTTTATCCGCTACTTTCACTCCAATAATATGAATTCTACCAAGACCCCCTCTAACTCCCCCTATCTTGAGGGGGAGGATGCCACCGCACCTGCTACTGCAGTCGCTTGTGCGGCTGGTCTCCCTTCCCCTCAAGGGGAAGGGCTGGGGTTGGGGTCAAAAAGATTTGGTTAATAATACATCCACCTAAATAATTACTTTTAAAGTAGAATAAATGAATATTATTCATTATCGGGTTCAAGCCCTTCTTCCTTTGTTCCTTCATTGTTGGATTTACCTTTTTTCTTCTTTCTTTCTTTTCTTAATTTCTTCAGGCTATTAAAGCTTTTCTCAAAAATTAAGGCCAAGCCGCTATAAGCCACATCACCGTCAAAAATATCGTAAGCATTTTCGCGGAAAGCTTTAATTTTGTATTCCCTGCTTTCGTTCAAATCATAGATAACCGAGAATTCGCCATACATGTTTTGCGAAGTTGCCCCATTGTAATTCTTGCTATCGCCTTCCAGGCCGAATGTTCCGGTAGCTTCCACCTCCAGCCTGTCGTTCATAAATTTTTTCGATACTGTCACGTCCAATTCCGTGCGTGTTTCACTCGAGCCACTGGAATAATCATCGAAGGTGGTTAACCCAAAATTCAAATCAATAAATTTAACATACTGATTAGAAATATTATTGAGTTGGTCGGCAAGAATGCCGTTCACGCTGTTTCTGGCTGCAGTGGTTGCGATGTTGTCGGTGCTGCTGCTGGTTGAAGAAAGGGGATTGTCGGCAATAAATGTCCCTGCCACCAAAAGGGCAAAAACCTGTTTGTTTAATTCCGATTGCATTTCGGGGGTATTGAGCCGCGCAAGTTTACTGGCAACCATCGGATAATTTACCATATACTTTTCTTCCAGGTTGATATTGAAGCTCACTTTTGGCTCGTCCATAAAACCGTTAATATTTAACAGGACTTCATAGGGCAGACGGGTTTTAAACATATTTAGTTCGGCCTGGCTCAACGAACCCGACTCATTGGCAACAAGAGCTGTGGAAGCAGCACGAACAATATACATGGCCGTAATGTTCAAGTTGGCATCCATCGGTCGCCCCGACCAAGCTACAGTACCCCCGGGTTTGATGGTGAAACTCTTTTTAACCAGCCCGTAAAACGACAATTGGTACAGGCCTTCACTCACTTCAAAAACGCCGGTTACCGTCTGGCTGCCACTTTGGTCGGCCGAAAAATTTAGGTTTGCTTTTCCACCAATTGTAAGGTAATCGCCCGAAGTAGGATCGATAAACACGGTGAATTTTGCTTCAGGATCCAATTCAAGATTTGCAGAAAGATCGATGCCCTGAAATTTCGACATGATAGAATCAGATAAATAACTGCCTGTTTGTTGGGCAAATAAAGTGTCGGGCCTTAGGTTTGGATTGATAAAATTGACTGTACCCCCGGGTGTAATTAATTCTATTTCGCTGCCAGGCATTACGTAGGTAAGATTGGTGCCTTTCTGAATTTCAAGGTTGGCTTCGATACGTGGCAGGTCCATATCCCCATTTATCTTTATATCTGTACCAATAACAAGGCTGCCATAAAACCGGGGATTGTCTTTGTTGGTGCTGTTTACCGGCTGAAACCTGTCGGCGTGTACATGCAGGTCGAAGGCAATATCACTAAAATCTTTGGTAAGCAACGAACCATCCACGTTAAGCTTCTCATTTTGCGCATCGGTTATGGTGAAATTATCAAAATGAATACCCTTTTTATCAACGCGCAGGGACTCATCAATTAAGGTCGTCCGAAAGTTCAGTTTTGTAATATTCAGGTGGGCGTTTTTGAAATTTAACGACCCCTCCAAATCCGGGTCGTCATAAGTTCCTTTCAAACTAAAGTCACCGTCAATAACCCCAGTCATCTGCGAAACTTCTCCAAAGGTAAAACGCTCCAGAAGGCTTATATCCGAAAAGGCAATCAATCCTTTCAAATCATATTTTTCTGTATTTTGATCAATATTCCCGGAAAGGCTCATTTTGTTCAATGGATTGTCAAAATCAATATCCATCTGCAACAGCCCCCCTGAATGATCGGCCTGAATATTTAGATTACCAACCAGTGTATCAAACACGTGTAATTGTTCAAAGCGAAGATCGGCCATAAAATGTTCATTATTTGCTTTACCAGGCAAACTCATTTTTCCTTTCAGCGTGCCATCCGCTACGGCGCGGTATTTTTCTACAAATAAAAAACATACCAGGTTGCCAACATCAAAATTATCGAAATTCAAATCGGCCAGTTGATTGTTAATTTCTACACCGAGGTATTGATCTTCAAAGTTGAAGTTGAAGTTTTCGGAGAAGAAATTATCATTCGTGATCTTGAGGAAATTACCTTCAGGCACCTTCCATTTTTGATGGTCGAATATCAGTCCATCAGGAAGTAAACTAATTTTCAATGCCTCATCTTCAATTTCCAGTTGACTGGAGATAAGAAAAGACAGGGAATCCAGATCCTGGCCAAAGCGAAGTTCCGAAAAAACTTCGCCATTATTAATTTTTGCCATTGCCAAAAAGGGATCAACTTTCACCGAGTCGATGGACATTTGTGCAAAGCCGGCCTGAAATGAAGAATTTTGCTCAAGGCCATTTACAGCAACTTTTATACTATCCAAAATAATATTGTTATAAACAAATTTTGGAACATCAAGGTTGATGGCCAACAGGTTATCATCACTGTTATAACTGCCCGAGAACTTATCTACTTTAAGTTCTTTGATTTCCGGGAACAATGGCATTTTCATCTTATCATCCCTGCTAAAGGTAACGTCAAACGTGAGATTCTTACCGGCTGGTAGGCCAATAGTGTCGTTCAGCCCCAGGTATTTGAGTGTAGCAGAACGCAGCACGGGTTCCAGTTCAATTGAAGAAATATTGCTTTCGAGGTTTAAACTTAAAGGCTCTGACTTTATGTTCAGGAAGGTGCTGTCGGGTGTAAGTTGGGTTGCGATAGAGGCCGAACCAAAAGCAAGGATCTCTTTGTCCTGATAAATTTCGACATTAGCAAAACTAACTTTGGCATCCAGGTCATTCAGGCTCCGATAATCAGTTGATGCATTAAGCTGTGTTTTCAGGGCAACTTTTTCCGTGGAGAAATTCAAGGTGTAGAGGTTCAACAAAGCAACATCCAGGCCCAACTCCAGGCGAAGCTTTTCCTGTGATAAATCGGCATTTGCATCCAGTGTGAAATTGGCATTTGGGTCGGGCGATTCCAATTGTGCATCAAAATTCATATTCCGCATCGAGGCCGAAAGCGACATGTCTTCGTAGGTATATTTATTGATTACAGGATGAAGGATGTTGGCCTTCAAGTTGGCAGAAATTGAATCGCTGAACACACCAGTTCCGGTGGCTTCAAGGTTTAAGTTTACCAGTCCTAAAGTTGTGTCGGAAATATATTCACCAATATTAAAATCCTTTAAATCCAGGTTAAGGCTAAAAGTATCGCGTAAGCTATCAGACTGATTATAAAAATGTGCTGCTGCAATAAAATCACCAAAACTTGTGAGGCCACTCAGCGTGGAAGAAATTGAATCGGGTGTGCCATCGGCTGAAGCTTTCAAGCCAATATTTTCGGGGATACCATATCCTTGAAAAGTGGCCGTATCAAGTAGTTTATACAAATCATTTTTGCTGCTGTAAAGCGTATCAAGATTTAAATCAAAACTCAGCTTATCGAAGTCCATGATGTTCTTAAAGTTTCCTGACAGGCGAAGTTCCGTGTTTTCTGTCAACTGCAATCCTGCTGTTTGAAGCTGTAGTTCCTCAAGCGTACCATTGGCATCTATTTCCACCTTCGGGCTTAAGTCCCTTATCCTGTCGATGTATTCGTTTTCGGATAGTGATGGTGCCAACATTAAAACATCTTTTATTCCCACATTCGACTTTTCCAGATTTAGCAAAATGCGCGTGTTGCCAGGGTCTTGCAAGATTGAGTTAATGGAACTCATTTTTACCGAAGCATCAATATTCAGCTTGGAGTTCGGGGTTTCCACTTTCAAACTATTAACCGACGCTGACTTATCGGATGCCGAAACTTTGCAGCTTAAATTTATCAGGCTGAAGCCCGATTTTTCATTAAAGCTCAGTGTATTGATTTTTGCTTTTGCACCCTTTGATGAAATGCTTGCATCCTTCACGTCGAGGGCGAGGTTGTCAACATTTAGGTTTATAAAATCTATCGCCCCGGCACTTGCTACAGAATTGATGTCATCCAGCACAGCATTAACTTTGTCGATTTCAATTTCATTTACCGAAATATCCCAGTCGGGGAAAGGGTTGGGGATTTCAGGTGGGAAGGCTGAATTTTGCAAAGCTGTTGAATCAGCAATAATTAAGGTGTCGGGTTGGCCTGAACTCAGGGGCATCGCGGCCAACAAACCGGAATTTGTAAACCGGAATGAGTTTAGCTTTATTTCCTGTTCATTCAGATCCACTGATTCCGTTTCAACCTCAAGGTTCCCGATGTCTGCAACAAAATTGTATTGCCAGTCTCGGTGCTTATAAGTAAGGTTCACATTATCAACAAGCAGGTTTTGCAGGCCAACTTCGGGCAAGAGGTAATCCGTGGTAGTTGTGTCGGTTGTAGCAGGAAGTCCAGCTTCATCAGTGGCCAATGCAACGTCCCACATTTCAACTGATACTCGTGTGTTTTTCATGGTCAGGTCATCAAGCATAAAAACCATTTCTACAGGGTCGAGTTCATCTACGTTAACATTCAAATCACCCAGTTGAATCCGGGCATCTATTCCAACCACATCATCGTAATAACTGACAGAAATTTGTTCAAGGCTGACTTCTCCTACCGAAAAATCCCATGGCTTTGCTTCCTGTTCCGGTTCTGGTTTTTGAGCAGGAATTGTATCTGCAGAAGCAAATGCATCAATGATAAATTGGAAATTGAAATCATTTTGTGGGGCTTTCCTGTGTACACGCGAAACCAGTTTTTCGATGTAGAGGCTTTTTGCATTTACTTTATTGCGAAGCAGCCCAAACAATGCGACATCAAGCTCTAAGTTTCCAAGGTACAAAAGCGTATCTTTGTTTTGATCCTCAAAATAGAGGCCTTCAATAACGATGGTTTTTGGCAATGCAATTTTCACACCTTGAACCCGAGCAGTTGTTTCCAGTTTTTTCTCAAGATAATCGCTGACGTGGGAGCTAAGGTAAGTTTGAACCGCTGGAATATTTAGCAGCAAGGTGATGATGATCAAAATGCCAAAAATAGCAACAAGAAGCTTTAACAGCACCCCAATAATCATCCTCAATAAAGGCTTATTTTTCTT
>CAZBDF010000029.1:0-13733 GCA_964490385.1 uncultured Lentimicrobiaceae bacterium
TTTAGGCTTCAGAATAAAAGGGGTATTTGTCGTATGCCAATAAGTTTTGAAATCAAAATTCAATTTAAAGAAATATTAATTCAATGTTATGATCATTGAACCGTAATATTCGTGCTGTATTAAAATCTAAATTTGCCTCCCCAAAAACTAAAACGTCGGGATTGTTGTTTATTCAACTGATTGAAATTATAAAGAAGCATGAAACAAGATAATAGCAAAAAAGTATTGTTGATGATCCTTGATGGATGGGGAAAAGGGGATAAGTCGAAGTCGGATGTGATTTTTAACGGGAACACTCCTTACATCGACAGTTTGATGGAACACTACCCAACTTCGGAATTATTAACCAGTGGCGAAAATGTTGGCTTGCCCGACGGGCAAATGGGAAACTCCGAAGTAGGCCACCTCAACATTGGTGCAGGACGAATTGTTTTCCAGGATTTAGTAAAGATCAACCACGCAATTAAAGATAATTCGATAGCTAAAAACCCAAAGTTGGTTGAGGCTTTTAAATATGCAAAGGACCATGACAAAAGTGTGCATTTTTTGGGCCTGGTTTCCAATGGTGGTGTACATTCAATGGAAAAACATCTTTATAAACTTTGTGATTTAACTAAGGATTACGGACTGAAGGATGTTTTTATCCATGCCCTGACAGATGGACGCGATACAGACCCGAGAAGCGGCTTAGGATTTATTAAAAATCTCCTCGATCATTTAAAAACCTCCAATGGGCAGATTGCTACTTTGGTGGGCCGCTATTACACCATGGACCGCGACAAACGCTGGGAGCGGGTAAAGGAAGGTTACGACCTGATGGTAAACGGAAAGGGAGAACATTCAACTGACATTTTGAAAACAATGCAGGGGTCATACGATGCGGGTGTAACGGATGAGTTCATCAAGCCCATTGTGATGGTGAATGATCAGGATCAGCCAATTGGCGATATCAAGGAGGGGGATGTTGTGATCTGTTTCAATTTTAGGACAGACCGCCTCCGTCAAATTACCACTGCACTGACCCAGCAAAATTTCCATGAATATGGCATGCATATCATGGATCTGCACTATTACACCATGACCAACTATGATGATTCTTTTAAAGGAATCAATGTGATTTATGGAAAAGACAATGTTAAAAATACGATTGGTGAGGTCATTGCAAAAGCAGGGAAAAACCAAATCAGGATTGCGGAAACTGAGAAATATGCCCACGTTACTTTTTTCTTTTCTGGAGGAAGGGAGCAGGAATTTGAGAACGAAAAACGCATTTTGAAGTCGTCGCCCAAAGTGGCGACTTACGACTTGCAGCCCGAAATGAGCGCCTTCCTTGTAAAGGATGCAATTGTTGAAGAATTGAAAACAGGATGGCCCGATTTTGTATGTCTCAATTTTGCCAATGGCGATATGGTGGGGCATACCGGAATTTATGAAGCCATTTTAAAAGCAGTGGAAACGGTTGACCAATGCGTTTACGAAGTGGTTGATGCGGCAAAGGCAAATGGTTACGAAGTATTGATCATGGCCGACCACGGCAACGCCGACTTTGCTGTGAACCCTGATGGTTCGCCAAATACTGCACATTCGCTCAACCCGGTTCCATGCATTTTGGTTTCAGATAGGTACAAAAAAATCAACAACGGCATCCTGGCTGATGTGGCACCAACCATCCTCTCGCTCATGGGAATGGAGATACCAAAAGAAATGACGGGAAAGGTTTTGGTACGATAAATTTCAGTGATAATTTTGAACCCGAAAATATAATTATGAAAAAGATCAGTCTCCTGGTAATAGCGTTGGTGTTGATTTTTCCTGCGTATTCGCAAATTGACAAATCAGCTCAAAAGCAATCGATTTTAGATTTCCAGGAAGAAATGAATACCCAGTTTGCCGATCCTGAAGATTCTCCGTTGGAAGACCAAGACAGGGAACATTTTAAGGAACTAAATTTCTTTCCCATTAACCTCGATTTTGCTTTTGAGGCAGAATTTCTCCGCACTCCTAACGAGCCCCCATTTATGATGAAGCGCACCAAAGATGAAGTGAAGTATGTAAAATATGGCGAAGTTTATTTTAAATACAAGGGCAAAGAGTATAAACTAAATGCCTATCAAAACCTGAGATACCTCGAAAGGGGAGGGGATGTTGTTTATCTTTTTATCCCATTCAACGACCTCACCAACGATGAGACAACTTACGGTGGTGGCCGCTACATCGACACAGATATCCCGGAAGGAAAAACCATCATCCTCGATTTCAACCAGGCCTACAATCCTTATTGCGCTTACAATAAGAAGTATTCCTGTCCTATTCCTCCAAGGGAAAATGATTTGAAGATTGCCGTGGAGGCTGGGGTGAAGGCTTTTGAGAATCATTAATGGTTTTTACTGTATCTTTGTAATTATGGAGGGTTCAAAGTTCAATAAAGATAAATTGATTGAATATTGGCTGGAAAGTTCTGACTATGATTTTGAGACAATGCTTGCACTGTACGATTCTAAAAGATATAGTTGGTCTCTTTTTATTGGACATCTTGTAATTGAGAAATTGTTGAAAGCATATTTTGTGAAAATAAATTTGGATTATCCTCCATTAATTCACAATCTTTTAAGGTTGGCAGAAAAGTCTGGTATTGACCTAACTAAATCACACCAGGAGAAGCTTGTGACAATAACAGCCTTTAACATAAATGCAAGGTATGATGATTATAAAATGAGCTTTAATCGGCGCTGTACCCCAAGTTTTACTAAGGATGGATTGAGCAAATAAAGGAATTGAGAATATGGATACTGAAATTAATAGATTGTTAAAAAGCTATTTGCAGCTAATACAACAAGAGTATGATGGTATAGAAAAGGCCTTTCTGTTTGGCTCCTATGCCAATGGGAAATCCACAATAGATAGTGACATTGATTTAGCTTTAATCTTTAAACAATTGGATAACTCTATGAGGTTTGATACCCAAGTCCAGTTAATGCTGTTGGCATCAAAGATAGACTCGCGAATTGAACCACATCCGATTTCCAGTACTGATTTTAACTCAAGCAGTCCATTTTCTGTTGAAATAAAAAAAACAGGAATTGAAATTAATCCATAGCACTTCATACTACTTCTTTTAATACTTCACAATTTTCCTGTAATAATCATGGTCTTCAGTAAAAAGCTTTAGAAAATAAATTCCAGGTGTTAAACCATTCCCGTTAAATTCAAATTGATGCTCACCAGATGGAAGTTTATCTTCGATAAGTGTAGCTGCCAGTTTGCCTGTAGAACTATAAATCATCAAACAAACATCTGAAGTTTTGGGCAGGGAAAATCGTATCGTAGTCTTGGTGTGAAATGGATTTGGAAAATTTGGTTCGAGCACAACTCCCTCTGATAATTCCACTGATACCTCGGGAGTATCTGTAATAAAATCTTTGATCACACAAGCACCCCAGCCACTAAATGAGGGCTCCAGCCATTGTTGCACCACGGTACCGATAGAATCGAATTGATAGATATGGCCAAGCCCATCCTTTGATTCTGCACTCCAAAAGTATTGGCCATCGTGCCACAATCCACGGCAATCGGGCGTGGGTGGCGAAAAGTTGTTTTCAGGCACTTCAACCTTATTCGGCCATTCAAGGAAATCCCAGCATTGTATCGCCCCGGCATCGTTTAAAGTCCAGTAATAATTATTGTCCGATGCACCCCCGGTTGGAGTTCCTTCAAATGTAGATGAACTGATATGGGTCCCGTTGAGGTTATATTGGTGCATGTCCCATTCGGTGCAATACAAATAATCGCCATCAAAACCGATATCATAAAAATAGAAGAGCGACCAGTCATCGATAATTACATCCAGTTCACCGGTTTCGAGGTTGATTTTATATACACGTGGGGCGAAAGCTTCGGCAGCATAAAGCTCGTTGTTTACCACTTCAAGGTCAACAAAACGATAAAAGTCATATTCAAAATATTTGATAACTGTCCCGTCCATCCGCATCAGGTAAACACGGGACAACCATGTTTGATTAGCGGTAAAAACAATGATGTCTTCTGCCGGAAGGTCTTTGCTTGTGATTAGAAAAAAAGAAATCAGGATGATGATAAGTCTATTTTTCATCGCTTCACTATTTTTTCGTAATAATTCCCCGCATCAGCATTTATTTTTGTAAAATAAACACCCGGATTCAAGCCCGAAACATTTACATCGACCAGCTCATTTATGGCATTTATTTCAATTTCCATCATCAATTTACCGGACAGGTCGATAATGGTGATGTTGTGTACAGTTTGATTTGGTATAGTAAATTGAATATGATCCGTAGCTGGATTAGGATAAATATTTATTCTACGGTTTGAAGAAATTTCGTCAATCCCCAGCGTGGCAAAACTATCTTTCGAAATAAGCCGGATGTCCGGGTCGAATTGCACGGAATCAACAACAAGGCCCGGATCGGCATAAAACTCCTGTCCGGAATAGGTATTGTCAAAAACCAAAGTTGTGTCTTTTTCTTCACCAAAAAAACGAATGGGAACTGGCATTTCAAAAAAGTCAACCGAAGCATCTGACTGATCCTGGTTGATAGTTACCAAAACCTGCTGATCTTCCATTTGGTTTACATTGATATCGTACATCGGGTAGCCTTCGCCATAGTACCAATCGCTGTAAAACTCATCCAGGTTGCAGTTGCAGACAGTTTCAAAATGGTATTTCAAATCGTCGTTGGTGGCAAAACGGTAGGCTAACATGGGATCGTTCAGGTAATTTCTGATGGCATTGAAAAATGCCTCATCTCCAATCACCCATCTGATCATGTGCAGGACATAAGCCCCTTTGTGGTATGAAAGCCGTGCGTTGAAAATCCTGGAAACAGAAGTAGTATCTTCACAATAAACGGAGCCTCCCGGCTCACTGACTACCGAGCTTCTGGTGTCGCTTTTCCATTTCGGGAACCAAAAACCATCTCCCATAAATTCATACGACAAGCCGGTGGAGTAAGTTGCAAAACCCTCGTTGAGCCAGATGTGGTGCCATGATGCAAGTGTGACCATATTGCCAAACCACGAATGAGCCAGCTCGTGAGCGCGGATACCATGCGCGTAGTAGCCCATAAAACTCATGGTCTGGTGTTCCATGCCGCCACCCCAGGGAAATTGGGCGTGGCCATATTTTTCTTCCCTGAATGGATAGGGTGTAAATAAAGTATCGAACAATTGAACCATTTGCGATGTGCTGGCCGTTTGCTCAGCGATAATTGCCGAATCCTCAGGGAAAACATATTCGAGGATTTCGAGCTGTTTGTCGCCAAGATCGGCATAATTCGAAAACTGCGCGTAATTGGTAACGGCAAAAGCCACCAAATAACTAACAATAGGATACCTGTGTTTCCAATGGTAAGTTTTATTGTCGCCCGATAAAGTTTCTGAAACTAAAAGCCCGTGGCTGGCCACCCTGTATTGTTTTGGAGTTGTAACGATAACATCGATAGAATCAATTTTATCCCTGAGGTCATTTTTGCCGGGCCACCAATATTTAGCACCATAAGGTTCCGAAAGCGTCCAGATGATTGGTACACCCTCGTGTTCATCTTTAATAAATGCGCCAAAACCAGCTCCCTGGTCTGGTTCGCCCTGGTAATAAATTTTAAGCCAGTCGTGTTCGTTCTGCCGAAGTGATTGGTTTAGCTCAAGCTGAAACTCAAAATCAGAAATAAATTCAAAATCCATTTTCTGATTCCTAAATAAGATAGAGTCGATGACCATATTATTGTTGAGTTCCAAAAGGATCGAATTAACCCCCGGCTCTATGGCCTCAAAATAAAATTCAATATTTCCCTTAATGTAAAGGAAAGCAGGATCTACTTCCCAATTGAATTTTGCATATTTAATATCGATATTGGTTCCGGCCCTTGAAGTATGGGCAATTTGTAGGTTCTTGTATGCCTTGCTTTCGGCCTCCGCAATTTGCCTGGTATTGTCCTCATAATTAATGTGCTGGCCAAAAGTTGTTGCTGATGTAAGAAGAAGGAGGAGGGAAATAAGTAGATTTCTTTTTTTCATTCCGGTATTTTTTTATTAAATATTAACGATGCTATACTGAGATTAGTTTGGTGGATTTCCTCACAAAGGTAGTGAACAAAAAAACAATCAAATGAGAATAAGGTTCAAGGGTGCACGATAAATTGCACACTCGAACTCATTTGCCTGATTTTATGAATCCCTGCCTGCCGGCAAGGCTGGCTCTACGAGGATTCCCATTTTTCTCTTGTGCCAAATTGTTACAATTATGTAACCTCTACGAGGTTTTTTGCTAAAAATTGAATTATCAAGGAGACTAGCTAACAAGGTGTCTTTAGGTATGGAAATTTCATATCCAGTGAATGTCTGGCTTTTAGGAATTTTGCCTGCTCATGGATGCACGCGAAGAAATGCACGCTTCAGAAAAATTTTCCTAAAAACTTTAATAAGCTTAATAACAATGTTTTAAACCTCGGAGAGGTTTCATAATTGTAGTAAAATAGTATGAAAATAGTTTCAAATCCTCGTAGAGGATTCATAGTTTGAAGGTCTTTTATTTGAGGGGAGATTTTTCTGCAACAGGCTCATTTGTACATTCGATGAGGCCAAAAAAAAAGCCGGCCCGGTATGGGCACGGCTTCTCCTATTAACCAAAATAGTGAGCTATGAAAAACGCTAAATATTATTTGCTTATTCTGACAAAGATTTAGTGGTATCGAAATAATTCTTTTCAACCTCACGCCAGTTTACAACATTCCAAAATGCGCTGATGTAATCGGGACGGCGGTTTTGGTATTTTAAATAATAGGCATGCTCCCAAACGTCAAGGCCTAAAATGGGGGTTCCTTTTAGCTCTGCAACATTCATCCATGGATTGTCCTGGTTGGGTGACGAAGTGATTGCTAATTTTTTGTCAGCTCCAACAATCAGCCATGCCCAGCCACTGCCAAAACGATTGGCTGCCGCTGTATTAAACTCTTTTTGCATGTTTTCGAAAGTCCCAAAAGCATCGCGGATAGCCAGCGCAAATTTGCCTGATGGTTGTGCGTCAACTCCCGGTGAAAGGACATTCCAAAAAAGTGCATGGTTGTAAAAACCACCACCATTGTTTCTTACTGCGGCAGGTATCCTGTCTGCCGTGTTGAACAATTCTCTCAGCGTCGATCCAGTAAAGTTGGTGTCTTTTATTGCTGCTATTAGTTTATCGAAATATCCACGGTGGTGCTTGGTATAATGAATTTCCATTGTACGAGCATCGATGTGTGGTTCGAGGTCTTTGTATGCATAAGGCAACCTGGGGAATTGTAAATCTTTAATTTTTGTATCCAACATATTGTAAATTATCTTTGGTGTTAAACTTTTGAATTTTAGACATACAACAAGGTGTTTTGGATATTGTTTGTAGGAGGCGGTGATTTTTGTTTTTTTTAACAAATGGGGGTGATGACGGGTGACGGGTGATTGGTGACGGGTGATGGATGACAGGTGTCCGATGATGGGTGACCGATGATAGATGTTCGATGACGGATGACTGATGACAGGTGTTCGATGACGGATGTTGAGAAGCAGGGAAAGGAATTATGAAATTATACTGTAAAATGACAGCGATGTTGAAAAAATGGCGATGAAGCAGGTGGTAGATAACGGCTTTGAAAATAACGGGACGCGGATTGCACGGATGGAATGGATGTGGGCACTAAATGATTTTGCGGAATGGACTATTCTATATCAACACATTAATATTTGTCAGGATTTCATTTCAGGCTAAAGATCCATTCAATTCAATTATTGTTAATTGGTCCCTCGGAACCATGCCATTCCCCTATAACCCCTATTTCCCCTATAAACTTTCTTCCCTAATCTTCCTTTCCTACTATCTTTGCCAAAAAAAACATGCAACTTTACGCAATCAATACGGGTAAGTTCAAACTAGACGGTGGAGCTATGTTTGGAGTAGTGCCTAAAAAACTTTGGAGCCGGAATTATCCTGCTGATGAAAACAACCTTTCCACCTGGGTGTTGCGCTGCCTGCTGGTAGTGGATGAGGATAGGAAAATTCTGATTGATTCAGGAGTTGGTGACAAGCAGGATGAAAAATTCTTTGGCCATTTTCATCTACATGGAGATGACTCATTGGAAAGATCATTGAATGCTTATGGGTTTCAATTGGAAGATATTACTGATGTCGTCCACACTCACCTGCACTTCGACCATTGCGGCGGTAGTGTAAAATGGAATGAGAACAGAACCGGTTTTGACCTAACATTTCCCAATGCAACTTTGTGGGCTGGCCGAGCACAGTTTGAATGGGCGATAAATCCAAACCACAGGGAAAAACCATCTTTCCTTAAAGAGAATATCCTTCCCATGCATGAAAGTGGCAGGCTAAAGTTAATCGATGAGGAAGGTGAGCTATTTCCAAATTTCAGTGTAAAGATTTTCAATGGCCACACACGTGGGCAAATCATTCCTCATATTAATGTCAACGGAAAGACCGTGGTGTTTATGGGTGACCTTTTGCCTTCGGCAGCACATATTCCATTGCCCTATATCATGGCTTACGATATCGATCCTTTACTGACCCTGGACGAGAAGAAACAGTTTTTTGCCGAAGCCATCGAAAACGATTACATCCTCTTTTTTGAACATGATTATTACCATGAGTGCTGTACTTTGAAGGAAACGGAGAAGGGCGTAAGGGCAGATAAGTTTTTTACGGTAGGAGACCTTCCAGGTTTTTGCTAATAAACCTTCATTGTTATTAAATTCTGTCATGTTCTTAAATGAGAAACCTGGAAGATACTCTGGGTATTTAGTACACCACAATTTTCTCTATCCGAATCTGCTCCTGACTGGTTATCCTAACGTTATCTACGCTTCGTGACAAATGATAGTTCGAAGTTTAGGAATAGTCTTTTATCAAACTTATTGTGGTTCATTTTGGGCAAATGCTTTACTATTAACTATCAAACTTCGAATGGTAAGCGGCGACGAGGGGAAAACAGAAAATGTGAGAAATGAAAGTTCGAAGTTTATCGATTGCTCTTTTGTATGCTATAGACGTTTTCGTTGAAATAACTGCTTAGCTTGATTATCCAACTTCGAACAGCTAGCGAAGACGCCGAAAAGATAATTGGTTGGTGATTTTAATTTGGAAACCTGATGATTTGAAAATGAAAGAATGGAAACCCTGAATGATTTGGGGGGGATATCAGGAATTGAATATTATATAACCACTAATCCTCGTAATAATCAATTTCATCTATCCTTGATTCGTCGTAATAATCAGGTAAATAATCAAAATCGTCAATTAAATCAGATGCCACAAGTTGCTTCAATAATTCTTTGTGCTTCTCCGTCAGGAATTTCAATCTCCTTCGCCTGTGGGGTTTAACGCGTCCCACTTCATGCACAAGGGATGCTAATTTTGCAATCTCCTTATTTTCGGAACGGGATAGCTCATTGAGCCGTTTGAGGTTTTTCTTGGAAATATTGGATTGCATCAAAAACCCAAATATTTCCTCTCTTTGGAGGATTTCATTTTGCTCCGCTTTTGGTCTTTTTGCGCATAGCTTGCATATATGGGTTTTGTGCCCTTTTCTCGAAAACTTTTCATTTGACTTTGTCTCGCCACAAATTCTGCAAAAATGCCCCATAGCATAAATAAAGTTTTGCTGTTTTTGGTCTAAATATCGAATGGGAAATTTGTCATCAGCTTTGTAATGTAAGACATTACTCCCCGCTCACCCTCTCAAGTACCACCTGAATCAATTCCTCGATGGGCTTATGATGGTTTTTGGAATAGGTATCCAAAGCACGGTTGGCAATGACTGCACAAACAGTGAGTGTGTTGTGGCCTAATAATTTTCCCAGGCCATAAAGCGCTGAAGTTTCCATTTCGAAATTGATGATGCGTTTGCCTTCGTGGCTGAAGTGTTGCATCTGATCCATCAATTGAGGGTGTCGCAATGGAATACGTAAAATCCTACCTTGTGGGCCATAAAATCCCGGTGCTGTTGCTGTCATTCCGGAGTTCATGCCTTTGCCAATTTTCTGATACAGTTCATCTGAACATGAGGCAATATATGGATAAGGCAAATCCTTGTCCCAGCCAACCTGGCGGATGAACTCTTCGCTCAAACCCGTATCGGTAACATGATCGCTGTCATAAAATTTCAACAAGCCGTCGAAACCAATGCCATGCGATGAAACCGCAAACGAGTCGATGGGAATATCAGCTTGTATGGCACCGGAAGTACCCAGCCTTACAATGTTGAGGGAAGTAAGTTTGTCTTTGTATTTCCTGGTTTCAAAATCAATGTTTACCAGTGCATCCAGCTCATTCATCACAATATCGATATTGTCGGTGCCCATGCCGGTTGACATTACCGTTAATAATTTTCCGTTCAATTCGCCCGTATGTGCAACGATTTCACGGTTATGGCTTGTGTGCAGGATTTTATCAAAATATTTAGAAATCTTTGGTACACGTCCGGGGTCGCCCACCAGGATAAAATCTTTGGCAAAATCCCCCGGTTTGAGGTTCAGGTGGTAAATGGTCCCGTCAGGGTTAATGATAAGTTCCGAATTTTTAAGCGGCTTCATATTCTTTGTACTCCTATCTGGAAAGGTGCAATGATATTGTCTAATTTTGCAAAAAAAGATGGCAAAGGTAAGGAAAATAAGGTTCTACATTAATTTGAAAATTTGCTGATGTGCAAATTTGATAATTTAAATCGCGTTGCAGAATATGCACCTGACATCTTGTAAAGATAATTCCGTAAGTACGGGATTAGTTAATTTTGAAATTTTTGAACCAAAAATTTACTTTATCATGACAGAAAAAGAGCGTATCAATGAGAAGATAAAATTGTATGAAAAGAAATATGGGCAGACATTCGATGAATTTGAAATTAGAAGTAAGCAAAGTGGAAATGAAAACTTTGAGGAGTGGGATGATTTAATAGAATGGGAAGCTTATACAAGATTTTTGAATAAAAAAGATATAGTTAACAAATGACAGCAGAAATTATAACCATCGGCGACGAGCTATTGATTGGCCAGGTAATCGATACCAACTCGGCATGGATAGCTGATCAGTTGAACCTTGTTGGGATACGGGTTCATCAAATCACCAGTATATCTGATGAGCGGGAACACATTTTAAATACGCTTGCAGAGGCTGAAACGCATGCTGATGTTATCCTGATTACTGGCGGACTTGGGCCTACTAAAGATGATATTACCAAAGTTACCCTGTGTGAGTATTTCGATACGGAACTTGTATTTAACGAAGAGGCCTTCAGAAATGTTGAATCGTTGTTTAAACTGAGAGGTTTCCCGGTAAGCGCACTCAACCGCAAGCAAGCTGAAATTCCGGCAAACTGCACTCCCCTGAATAACATAAATGGAACTGCCCCGGGAATGTGGTTCGAGAGGGAGGGGAAAATTATTGTGTCGATGCCTGGAGTGCCTTTCGAGATGAAAGCGATGGTGAGCAATCAGATTTTACCCCGGCTTTCAAAAAAACTCAACGGAAGTTTTATTGTCCACACAACAGTAATGACCCAGGGCGTGGGTGAATCATTTCTTGCAAAAACCATAGAGGGCTGGGAGGTTCAGCTTCCTGAGAATATCAAATTGGCCTTTTTGCCCCAGCCAGGTATTGTACGATTGAGGGTGACAGCAATTGGTTCAAACCAGCTAACTTTAACCGGGCAACTAGAGGAGGAGATTAGTAAACTTCAAACCATTATCCCTGATTTGATTTTTGGATACAATGATGAAACCCTCGAGCAGGTAGTAGGTAAATTATTGAAATCTCGACTAAAGACTTTGGCTACTGCCGAAAGTTGCACTGGTGGATATATCGCACATTTGATTACCAGCATTCCGGGAAGTTCTGAATACTTTAAGGGCTCGGTGATTTCGTATGCCAACGAGGTGAAGAGGGATGAACTTGGGGTGAAATTAACCTCATTGGAACAGCACGGGGCGGTGAGTGAAGAGGTGGTCAAGCAAATGGCTTTCGGCGTTCGCGAAAAACTCAATACCGATTATGCGCTTGCAACTTCAGGTGTTGCCGGCCCCGATGGTGGCACCGAAGAAAAACCCGTGGGCACAACCTGGATTGCATTGGCAACTCCTGATAAAGTAATTGCTCAAAAGTTCCTGTTTGGCGAACACCGTGGACGAAATATCCGAAAGGCTGCACTGGCGGCATTGAATATGTTGCGGGTGGAATTGCTGAATATTGAAGCTAAGAATGAATTGTCGTCGCATTGAAGAAGGTAGAAGTTAGAGGATAAAAATGTTTGATTGACAAAAGTTGCTTCTTTTGTTCTAGTTGACTCTGACTGGTCTTCGACTCAGTCAGGTCATCCTTGCGTTAACCTATTGCCAAATGTTCTTTTCACTTTCCTTGACGTTTCCAAGTCCTTACGGACGTTGGAAAGTCGGGTGTGATAACTTGACATTTTGAATCATCTTCTAAAACCTTTTAAGTAATTTTTTCAATATCGCTGCTATCCGTTCGAAGTTAGTTTGTAGCCCGTTTATTTTTTTGTCGATGAATGATGCCCAATTGAATCGTATTAGCTTGCGTAAAAACTTCGAACTATCTATTTCACATCCAATAATCTCCCTTCCTTATCCCCTATACACCATACCATTTTTCACCTTCCTTGACGTTTCCAAGTTCTGGCGGATGTTGGAAAGTTGATGTTTGGTGATTCTCTATTCCCCTTATAAACCCTGCTCACACCTACCCTATACTCAATACCCTTTTTAACCTTCCTTGACGTTTCCAAGTCCGCCAGCCGGCAAACGTTGGAAAGTCAACTGCCAACTCCAGGGTTTTTTATGAGTTCCACTGAACACACCGATTACCATTTACCGACGACTGAAAGGAGTCCGTATGGATTACCGATCTCATCCCCCTTATGTCCCTTATTCCCCTTATAAACCCTATTTCCCCTATAAACCTTGCTCACACCTATACCATATACCTTCTCCACCTTCCCCTACTTTGAATTTTTATAATCCTTGATCAACCCCAAAGTAAGCCAGTTGGCGATGGCCTCGCGGTTATCTACAATTACCAGCCGCTGCTGGTCCCTGTCATGGTTTATATTCCCTAGTTCGATGTAGGTAGAAACCGGATTGGCATAGCGCAGGGTGTAGAGTTTTCGGCCTTTAATTGTACCGTGGTATCCCCGGTTTGGTTGGACTTCGGCGTATTTCTTTTTCACGGTTTGAAACAGTGTATTGCACAATTCCTTGCCTTTTTTACTATTTGGATAGTGATAAAAGAAAATATCGACCTTTTGTTTTTGGTACCTCGAATCCACGTGCAATTCAATCAGGCGTTCATGTCGCCCTGTGTATCCTTTTGAGATTTTATTTACTGCAGTAGTGCGCTGTTTTAGCCTTTTTACCTGATTCAGCGGGATGGTCAGGTCACCATAAACCTTCTCATCTTTATCACATTTCAGGTACATTTCATCACGGATGCCGTCATTGGGGTCGCGGGTAATGATGTAAACAGTGGCATTGTGTTCCAGCAGTTTTCGGGCCAGGCGCAAACTGATGTCGTAGGCATATTCGTCCTCACACATCTGGTGGCCACTTCTTTTTCCCAGGGCACCCGGGTCGGGGCCACCATGGCCGGCAATCACATAAAAAATAGCTCCCTGAAGCTGGTTGTCCTTAAACTCAATGTTTTTATA
>CAZBDF010000029.1:13833-15671 GCA_964490385.1 uncultured Lentimicrobiaceae bacterium
ACGCATCAATAATTGTTAATAGTGAAGAATTCTACTGAACAAAAGTAATTATTGATGGAAAGGTTCAATGAACAGATCAATAATTTCTTCAACAATTAAATGTGAATTACTTTTCAGTAAAGTGAAAAATAAAATCCACCTCGGGCATAAAATCTTCCCTTTCCCAATCATAACGGGTCTTTTCGGCGGATGATGTGATGCTGTCGGGAGGAATAGAAACAAAGTTTAAGGAGAGATTGTTAGGAAAAGAAAAATTGTATTTTGCAAATTCGAAAGGCGTTTTCCAATATTGTGTGGTCGTAATGATGTAGGTTGCTTCACCCGATACCGGTTTTTGGCCATAAGAAATCCTATATGCTACTTCTTCATTTGGCGGAATCAACAATTTAAACATCGCCCCTTTGGCCGATTGTGTGGCAAGCATTGAAGTGGTATCGCCTTGGGGTCTAACCCGGATATAAGCAATTTCACCATATTTTTCCACATCAGGGAAAGGATAAAAAAGCATCTGTTTTACTTCCTTATCAGTAAGGTTTCTAAAATAATACAAACCGTCCACCTCAAAAATATCTTTCTTTAGGCTAAAGTTTAGGTCTTCCCCGAAAAATGAAATGCGTTGCCCGGAAACAAAGATGGGGATTGAGATGATAAAAAGAGCTATAATAAGGTTCTTCATTTATTAATGGTGATTTTATTTGTTGCTAAAACTGCCCCGTTTGAAGTTAGCAAAGCAATGTAATTTCCCGAACCCAAAGATAAGTCATTTTCCCAGGTCATATTAATATTGCCTTCACCAATAGAATTCGAATCAATATCTAAACTTGCAACAACCCGGCCCAGCATATCCGAAATTGTTAATTCCAGATCACTCATGTATGATCCTGTGGGCAACGAAATCCTGAAAGTTGTTTGGCTTGAAAAAGGATTGGGATAATTGGTGATATAAGCGAATGATGGGTTAGGATTTTCGGGGAGCAGGGTAAAGTCCATGTTAAATGTATAGGTGTTTGTTTGCCCGGGTTCTATTGAAACGTATTCATCATACTCGTACTCTATTCCATCAACCACAATTTCATAAATGTGATAATTCCTGGCAAAGAGATGGTCGTGGCAAAAGTATCCGCTATCATTTGTAATCAATGCCGGGAAAGTGTAGGTTGCCTGCATCAAATAGGCACTTACATACCTGATTTCTGCATTAGGTATGGGTTGCTCGTTTTGATCCACAACAAAACCGCTAAACATACCTTTGTAAATGCAATCCCACGAAAGTATACAAGGTTCGTTTGCTTTCACCAGCCAGAAGGTGTAATCCCAATTTTCATCGCCCCAAACATATGCAACTTCCAGCGCCTGTCCCTCACCGGGGCCACTAACATCATCACTTGGCGCATCACCCCAGGAAAGGTCCATAAATTGAAACCCGCCATTCCAATCAATATAAATATGATCTTGTTCAGGATTAAGCTCAAGCGGATATTGAAGTGCATCTTTTGTGATTACCGTAGTATATGTATTGAAGTCGGGCAAAAAATCTTCCTTAAAAATAAATGACCCATCATCGCAATAGATGCCAACCTCCTGAAAGGTGGTTATTCCTAACATTTCCATTAAAAAGCAATCTACAACCGCGTACCATTCGTCCCCTTCAAAATATACTCCGTTAATTAATGCTTTGGGCGTAATTGGATTGCTATAGGATTGAACCCCAAGCCCAAAAAAAATAATCAGTGTAAAAATGTAAGTTTTCATAACAGCCTCCTTTTTTTGTGATTTAAAATATCGAATCGCACAAGATACGAAATTTAACATCGAAAAGCAAGAAATTTGTTCATTGA
>CAZBDF010000029.1:15771-18081 GCA_964490385.1 uncultured Lentimicrobiaceae bacterium
ATCATATTAAATATTTATTTCTAACATTTATTGTTATTATTTTTTCTGTAGGGCTAAGGGCGCAGACAATTCCTACTTTCCCCAAAGCAGATGATGTATTTGGCCAGAAAAAGATAGAACCTGATAAGGAAAAGCTTGCAGCTGAGTATGTTAAAAATAAAGAGTTTGAAAAAGCGGTGGTGCTGTATGAAGAACTTTTTGAAGAGAAGAAAACCCACTTTTTTTATACCTACTATTTATACTGTCTGCTTGAGTTGCAAGATTATAAAGCTGCGATAAAAGTTACAAAGAAACAAATGAAGAATAACCCCGAAAGGCTGCGCTACCTGGTTGACGAAGGTTATATTTATACACTGTCAGGAGAACCTGAAAAAGCAACCAAAATCTTCGATGAAGCTTTTGAGCAGGTCACCGCCAATGCCAACCAAATTAAAGAGCTGGCCAATGCGTACAACTACAGGGGACAAACCGATTATGCCATTGACACCTATTTAAAGGGTCGCCAGCTTTTGCAGGAAGAAGCCTTCAACCTCGAACTTGCAAACATCTACAAAAGGATGGAGCAGTATGATGATATGGTGAACGAATACCTTAATTTACTTGAGGTGGATTTAAAGCGGCTAAAAACCGTAGAGGGCAGGTTGCAATCAGCTTTAAACGATGACCCGGAGGGATTGGTAAATGATGCTTTGCGAACTGAGTTGCTGAGGCGGATACAAAAAAATCCCGATATACTTATTAATTCAGAAATGTTGATCTGGCTATCGATTCAACAAAAGGATTTTGATATGGCATTGATACAAGCCAGATCCATTGATCGGCGCATGCAGGAGGACGGAAGCAGGGTGATGAAGTTATCAGACCTGTGCATTTCGAATGAAAGCTATGACGTTGCCATTGATGCTTTCGATTATATTCTTACCAAAGGCCCTGAAAGCCCATATTACTTAGATGCACGAATTGGCTTGCTCAACACGAAATACCTGAAAATTACAAACCGGTACGATTACACCCTGTTGGACTTACATGACCTGAAAGGGGAATACCAAAAAGCCCTGACCGAATTTGGAGAAAATGCTTCCACCGTTCCCATCATGAGGTACATGGCGCACCTGCAAGCCTTTTACCTCGATGAAATCGACCAATCCATTGAGCTGTTAAACAAAGCTGTTGAAATGCCTGGTGTGCAGCAAGCTTTAAAAGCCGATTGTAAAATTGAGCTGGGCGATATCCTTTTGTTTAAAGGTGATGTGTGGGATGCCACATTATTATATTCGCAGGTTGATTATGATTTTAAGAATGATCCACTTGGCCATAAAGCAAAGTACAAAAATGCGAGACTTTCGTATTACATTGGCGAGTTTGGCTGGTCGAAAGCACAACTTGATGTACTGAAGGCGGCAACATCGAAATTGATTGCCAACGATGCCATGGAACTTTCGTTGCTTATAAGCGACAACATTGATATGGACAGTTCCTACACGGCACTCAGTTACTACTCGAAAGCTGATTTGCTGATGTACCAGAATAAACTTGATGAAGCTATTACTACCCTCGATTCCATTCAAATGGTTGCGCTCTGGCATCCGCTGCACGACGATGTTCTTTTTAAGAAAGGTGAGATAATGCTAAAGAAGGGCGATTTTGAAACTGCTGACAGCCTGTTTGCAAAGTTAGTTGAAATGTACCCCGAAGACATTCTTGCCGACAATGCCTTGATGGTTAGGGCCGACTTGCAGGAAAGGCATTTTGGAAATATAGAAATTGCCATGCAATTGTATGAACAGGTGATGTTCGAATATACGGGCAGCTTATTTGTTGTGGAGGCCCGAAAGCGATACCGGGACTTGCGTGGGGATGAGTTGAATTAAATTTTGTGTTGCGGGTTGCGAGTTTGGCGTTTGTTTAGCACGAGACCTGGAAGGTTTTTTACTAAAAGAGCTTTTTTGGTTTAATGAACCTGCCAATTCAATAGAGAGCAAACCTTCCAGGTCTTCACCAGGTTTGAGTTAATTGATTATGCGTTGGGCGTTTTGGGTTTGGAGAATAGAACTAAATAAGAATTATTAACTTTTAACTTATTACAAATTGATTCCTGTAAATCCAAAAAAAAAACTGGGGCAGCATTTCCTGAACGATGAAAACATCGCCCAAAAAATTGTTAATGGTTTGCAATCCACTGCCAATGTTTTGGAGATAGGCCCGGGAATGGGTGTGCTCACCAAATATCTTATTCCCAAATGTGATCAGTTAAAACTCATCGAAATCGATCACGAATCAGTTGAATATTTGTCAGAAGCATATCCTGAA
>CAZBDF010000030.1:0-17731 GCA_964490385.1 uncultured Lentimicrobiaceae bacterium
AGGGTCTTTTCCTTTCCGCTTTTTTCCACAATGCTTATGGGCTTATTCATGTTGAGCCTTCCCAGGGCCTGTTATGTTTTCCTCTTTTCCCCACATTGCATGTGGGGTTATTCATGTTCGGCCCTTATCAGGGTCTTTTCCTTTCCGCTTTTTTCCACAATGCTTATGGGCTTATTCATGTTGAACCTTCCCAATGTCCAGTACAGCTAATTTACATCTTTTATCCGAACCACGAAGTGGTTAAATGTGAATAACCATGGGTAATTGCAAAGCAAATTACCCATGGTGATATCCCGGGAACACCACTGAACCCTGAAAGGGTTCAATATTATTATTTAGGAACAAAATCATCAGAAACAAATAACTATCTCCCAAACACCTCCTGCCCGTCGATAAAAGTTTTCAGCACTTTAACGTTGGGGATGTCTTTCCCGGGAACTTCCATAATGTCCTTATCCAAAACCACAAAATCAGCCATTTTACCGGCTTCGAGGCTGCCCTTTTCATTTTCTTCAAAAGCTGCCATTGCTGCCCAGATAGTCATGCCTTTTAGTGCTTCTTCACGAGACAGCGCATTCTCCATTTGAAAGCCTCCTTCGGGCCAACCTTTTAAATCCTTCCGTTCTACTGCAGCGTAAAAGGTATAAAGTGGTTTTATATTTTCGATGGGAAAATCCGTACCTAAAGGAATCCAACCTGTTTGACCCAACAACTGTTTGTAGGCATAAGCACCTTTGATACGTTCGGGCCCAATGCGTTCATCAGCCCAATACATATCGGATGTGGCATGCGTTGGCTGTGAAGAAGGAACGATAGAATACTTTCCAAAAAGATCGAAATCTTCAGGAGCAATAATCTGAACGTGTTCGATACGCCAGCGTTTGTCGTTTTTGCCTTTTAGTACCTCTCCATACAAATTCAACATCAAGCGGTTTGCTGAATCGCCAATGGCATGGGTTGATATCTGGTAGCCCTGCTTATAGGCTTTTTTGCAAATATCCCGGATCGAATCAGGTTTGCGGAGAATAAGGCCGGAGTTTCCAAGGTCATCGCTGTAATCTTCAATCAGCTTTGCACCTCTGGAACCCAATGCGCCATCTGCATAAAGTTTTATCGCCCGGATATTGAGCCTGTCAGTTTTAACAGTCCCGTTGGCAACAAAGTGCTCAAAGTTTTCATCAGTTGGCGAGAGCATGGCATAGATGCGCATTTTCAAATCATCATCCGCATTTAGGGATTCGATGACATCGATCACATTTTTTTCAAGGCCGGCATCGTGCACACCCGTCAATCCCACAGCAAAACAATTTTTCTGTGCTGCAAGCAAAGCATCAGCAATTTGTTCGGCATCCGGTTCAGGAATCTGGTCTGTTACCAGTTCAATGGCATTGTCGATGAGTACGCCGGTGGGTTGCCCGTTTTTCAGGATCACATCTCCTCCATCGACTTTGGTTTTTGCTGTTATTCCTGCGATTTCAAGTGCTTTGCCATTCACCAAAGCAGCATGTCCATCAATCCGGGTTAAGATTACCGGGTTGTTTGGAAAGAGTTTATCCAGCTTTTCCCTGGTCGGAAATTCCTTCACTTCCCAATCGTTCTGGTCCCAGCCCCGGCCTTCGATCCAATACGTTGATGGGAATTTTTGTTGATGGGTTTTGAGAATTTCCAATATCTCATCAAACGAAGTTGTACCCACCAAATCGGCACGCTTCAACAAACCCAATCCATAACCATAAAAATGACAATGGGCATCGATGAAACCGGGATAAACTGGCAACCCTGAAAGATCAGAAATTAATGGAGCATCATACTCTCCAAGGATATCATTCTCAGTGCCGGTTGCTAAAATTTTCCCATCTTTAATTGCCATGGCATTGGCAATTGAAAAACCTTCGTCCAGGGTGTAAATTTTCGCATTGGTTACGATTAGATCTGCTTTTTTCATAGGCTGACAAGCTGTTAGTGCAGCAAGCAAAATGACTGCTGCGAAGGTTGAAATATTTCTCATTTGAATATGCGTTTAGTTTATTGCTCTTGTGAAATTATTTAGCTACTTACTTTCAAATCTATATATGTGGCTTCCATCATAGACCCCCTCTAACTCCCCCTCTAGGGGGAGAATGCCACCCCACTGGCCACTGCAGTTGCTTGTGCGGCTGGGCTCCCTTCCCCTCCAGGGGAAGGGTTGGGGATGGGGTCATAAGAATTTGATAAATAGTACATCCACCTAAATAATTACGTTCTTTTTTGACTTTAACTGGTCTTCGACTTCAGGTCTGTCCTGCTAACATTTAACTTCCTGAGCGACTTGGAGTCGCTAAGGAAGTGGTATTGGATTCACCACCCAAAAGAAACTCGATCAATTCTTCGATATGGTTAAATCCATTTACTGAATTATCTAATTTTAGTTCAAAAACATCCTTTTCTAAATTAAATCGAACCAGTGTTAAAGGTTCACTCCCACCATTCTCATTTAAAACCTCAAACCCTTTGCGATGCAATGCCTTCTTCAACCAATCAAGTTTAATGTGTTGTCCGGAAACAACGATCGCCTGTTTTGTTGCAGCATCAAAAGTAAAGGTTCCAGTGGTCTTATCAAAACTGATATTTTTATGATCGAAATAATTAGCGAATTTTCCTGACAAAACTAAATCCTCGGGTACACCGGTAACGATGGGTTTATCCTGCCCCATCAACCAGATTTTATCGGCAAATTGCAAAGCCAGGTTTAGATCGTGCGTTGAGAGCAAAATAGCTTTGTTCTGTTCCCATGCAGTTTTACGTAGCAATTGCAGAATTTCCACCTTGCTGGGGAAATCCAAAAAAGCCGTTGGTTCATCTAAAAACATCAGTGGAGTTTCCTGTGCCAGTGATTTAGCTATAAAAACCTTTTGCCTCTCACCATCGCTTAAAGACTGAAACTGACGGTTCCGTAATTCTGTGATACCTGCATTTTCAAGCGCCTTTTCAATAATGTGATAATCTTCTTTTGCAAGTTTGCCTAAAAAACCAGTGTAAGGTGAGCGCCCAAAAGCAACCATCGAAAACACGTTCATCTGGCCAACAACAGGATGTTCGGTGAGTACCACACTTAAAACTTTGGACAACTCCTTTGCAGAATATTGATTAAGCGACTTTTCATTTATCAATAGATCTCCACCCAGGGCAGCTTGGAAGCCTGAGAAGGTCCTGATCAATGTTGATTTCCCGGATCCATTGGGCCCAAGTAAGCAGGTAATTTCTCCACCATATAAATCCAATCCAATGTTACGATGAAGTATCTTATCCTCTCCTCTTTTGAGGTGATAACCGATGGAAAGATCATATGTTTTTAAAACGCAGTTCATTTTATACATCCGCCCTGAAATCGGTTCTTTTTATGATGATCCAGATTACAACCGGTGCCCCCATTATTGAAGTAATGGCATTGATGGGCAATGCGCCATCATATCCCGGCAAACGGGCTATAAGATTACACACAAGTGCCATCAATCCGCCAATAAGGATAACGCCTGGAATATTTACAAGATGATCGGAGGTTTTGAAAAAGTTACGGCTCAGGTGTGGTACTGCAAGCCCTAAAAACGCAATAGGGCCACAATATGCTGTCACCACTGCTGTGAGTAAACCAGTAAGCAAAATAATTATATATCGAATCCTGCTTGTGTTTACCCCAAGGTTCCGGGCATAATTTTCGCCAAGCAACATGGCATTCAATGGCTTGCTGATCAATAGTGTTAATAACAAGCCTCCTATTATAGCGATGGAAAAATACTGCAACTGTCCACGGGGAACATTCGCAAAACTTCCCAGGCCCCAGATCACGAAAGTCTGTAAATCTTCTTTCAGGCTGTAGAACTGAAGTACGCCAACAATTGCCGACACTGCATAAGCGATCATTATCCCCATTACCAAAACCACCGTATTGTTTTTAAAACGACCTGCCAGCATTCCGATAAGGAGCAAAACCATCACTGCGCCTACAATAGCAGCTATAACAATGGAAAAGTTTCCGGCAAACTGGCTGAACATATTGATGTTTCCTACCTGTACGCCCAGAAATAAAATCATGATGGCAACGCCCAAGCTGGCACCGGAACTTACACCTAAAACCGATGGACCGGCAAGTGGGTTGCGAAACAAAGTCTGCATCATCAGGCCGCCGGCACCTAAAGCTGCACCAGCAAGCAAAGCAGTTACAGCCTGTGGGAGGCGTGCGTTCAAGACAATATTTGTCCATGCGAGCTTATCAGAACCTAAACCAAAAACAATCTTAAAGAATTCTTTAAATGGAATAAATACTGACCCCAAAGCAATGTTGAGCAAAAAGAAAACCATCCCCAAAAACACGATGATGCCCATTTTCAGCCAGCGATGCTTTTCTTCAAATTGTATGGTTTTTGGGGTACTGCTCATGGCAACAAATGGTAATAAATGTTTTGATGCTTTGGCAAAAGTTCAGGATGAAGAATCTTGATATAATCTGCGAGGATTACATGTGGCTCAAGCAAACCTTTTTGGAAGTATGGTGACTTGAATGTATTGCAAACAAAAACCTTTTTGTTTTTAACAGCCAGGAAATCAGCATAGCGCTCATCCTCCTGCACAAGCAAACTGTATGAAAAGTCATTGGGTGAATATACGAGGAAACGCCAGAAATCAGCTTCGATACCTTTTTCGTAAACCGATTCAAATTCGAGTGTTTTACTTCCTGATTCAGGATCATCATCATAAAGATACTTTCCTCCGGCGTCAGCAATAAATTGCGCAATGTAACTCTGTCCACCAGGCAAGCTCCAGAATCCGCTGTACTGCTTCCCTGAAAGCACCGTAGGCCTGTGTCCGACATCCGATGTTAATTTTTTAAGATCTTGATATTTGTTGCTAATCGAGTCAAAAATCTGTAAAGCCTGATCTTCCTTACCAAACAACAAGCCCAATACTTTAATCCACTCAGCCCTGCCCAGCGGTGATGTCTCCAGATAGTCGCCATTCATTATGATATTTAAACCGGCATTTACCAGGGGATCGAAACTTTGCCCCTTTTGTGGTGAAACCATAATGATTTCAGGATTCATCTGAATAAGTTCCTCAAGTTTAAAATGATCACCAATTCCTACCTCCTTAATCTGACCTGATTTAACCAGGTGCTGAAACTTTTTGGAAACGACAAAATCAGTGCTGGCCACACCAACGATTTTATCAACCAAGCCCAAAGCATCTGCAAATGAAAGATGTGTTGCCGAAAAACAAACCATGTTGTCAAGGGGTACTTTTAAAAGCCTTCCATTATCGGGTACATCAATCTTACGCGAATTATCATCAAGAAGAAAAAACCGTTGTACTGCATTGAGCGAATCCCAGGGAAGATAGATTTCGAGTACTTTGTAATCGTCTGCATCAAAAACCTTAAAACCTTTTGCATAAGTTGGACTGTATTGAGAATGGGTGTTTTCTTCAGTTTTATTGGTTTCGTCAGTAGGGTTATTTACAAAACATGCGTTAAAAATGATGCATGTAAAACCGATTGAACAAAACAATAAAATATAGCGAAAATTTACCACAGAGGCATAGAGACACAAAGTATTAAATATTTTGCAATCGCATATTTTTTGCTTATACCTCATCTTACTGTTTACGGGGATTAATCAAAAAGTTCTTCATCGCGTTCGAGCAGGAGAATGGAATGTTGGGGGACGATAAAATATTTTTCGCCCTGAAACTGGATTTCCACAGCACCCTTTTGCATAAATATTGCCAAATCGCCAACCCTGGCCTGAAGCGGGATGTATTTGGTGGTATCACCCTGATTTTTCCAGGGTTCGTCTGAGTCATCAGCTGGAAGCGGAATGGGATATCCTGGCCCGGCCTTAACGATATAGCCGGTTTGTAACTCCTCTTTTTCTTTGTACCCGGGTGGAAGATACAATCCGCCCCTTGATTTATTGGTTTGCGATTTCGGCTTGATCAACACCCTGTCGCCAACAACGATTAATTTACTGATATCCGGTTCTGAAGCCATGTGTGATAATTAATTTTGAAGTATCTGCAAAAGTACATTTTCTGTTAAGAAAGATTGAAGTTTGATGTTCAAAGTTTTGTGCTTTAACTTCAAAGTTATTGCAAGGATAAAATCATTGTTGAAAAAGGATTTTTACGGCTGGGTTTGAAAATTATGGATATTGGTTTTAAGATTTCTTTGTGAAACTTACAGGAAAGAATGTTTATTGTTATTTGGGCTAAAGCCCTGGGAGTGGGTAGTATTCTTTTTCACCGGCATAAATGCCGGGCTTAGTCATGTCGGAGATAGTTTTCATACAGCCTGTAAAGGCAGGAATCTATAGAGGTAACTGTAACTACTAAAAAAACCGGTACCTGCAGTATTTTTTGGCGCAGGTTTTCGCTGAAAAACGCGGATTGTTTTGTCACCCACGTCAACCTCCACACTCGCAACTCAAAATCATTAACAAACAATGCTAATCCCTCAACACAAAGCGTGGAACCCTACTCAACTTTATACTTCACCAAATTAATACCCACACTGATCCCGAAATAATAATCATATATATTATTTTTGGAATAAGCTAAGCTTGAATATTCATCATTTTCGTTGAGGATGAGGTAATCTTCGGGTTTTGAGGATGTAGCACTTGTAAATGGAAAAGAGAATTGCAATCCTACATTCAATGTGTTATCAGGATTATTATTAAAGACATCAAAAAACCCATTGAGCTTTATTAATCCTTCCGCAATTATCGGTTGATAATTTACTTGTCCTGTGTAGCTTTTTTGCTGGTTAGTGTAATAATTATAAAATGCATCATCCGTGATTACCTGGTTGTTGTACTCAGGATACAAGCCTTGGCGTGAGAAAGTACCGTTGGCATTGTAACTGCTGTTTAAGGGGAGCATGATATTTACACCTCCCTGAAGAGAAACAGCCCGCATGCTGTAAATCTTATGCTTCAACTTTTTCTTTATCTCAAAGTAAAGCGGCACCGAAATGGAGGTGGTACCGATTACCTCGTTAAAGGCATTTCCCGAAACCAATATCTGGCAAGTGTCGCCTGCCTGATCAGCATAGGCATAAGGAATCTGATTGAATCCATTGCTGCTTATGTTGAATCGAAAATAGTTAATCGAAAAACCCGAGCCAACCCCAAATATCCAGTTTCCTGAATTATCGTTCCAATTGTCAGGATTAAAGTAATAAGCAATATCTATCCCTCCACCCAACTTAAAGCCTATTTTGTTTGTAAAATCAGCATCTCCACTAAAATTATCCAGTTGGTGAGGACTTTGGCCGAGAAGGCCCCCATAAATTAGCGGTGTTAAGGACCATCCCTTCCATTTGTAAGCTTGCAAAGGTATTTTAAAGCCGCCAACAGGCTGCTGGTTCACTCTTTTCCCAACCTGCCTCTGGTTTGCAACGCTTCCCAGCAACTTCCATTCGGTCGGGATGCTATATTTTACACCATTGGCCCCATAAACGGTGTCGATGAAAATCCTTGCACGGTTTGCCACAAGGCCAAGCTTGATTTTCCCTTTGTTGTCACTCTTATCGGTTAACATCCTATCGTTGATATCTTCGTCGAAATCGATTTTTATCCGGCTTACCACATCAGCAATTCCACGCCCGGGTACATCCCCCTTTTTACTGGCAATGCTATTATCGATAAACATCAACTCAACTTCCGTTTTGGCAAAATCTTCATCCTTAAGCCTTATTGAAGTTATCTTTGGCCCATAGTTGGTAAACTTAATTTCGAACATATACTTTTTACTTTCAGGAAGTGACCACCCGGTTTTTACAAATTGTTTCTCAATTTCAATTGTCATCCTGTTGTTGCTAAAATCATTTCCGGATTCGATAAAACGATAGTTGAAATTGATTGAATCGTAGCGCTCATATAAACTCCTGATGGTATCGATATACTGGTTGAGGGAAACATACTCAAGGTATATTTTTGATAGTTCTATGATTTCCTTTTTGCCTTCACCAGTTTTAGATTTATGAACTTTTTCGGATATTGGTACATCAAAAATGATTTTTCTGGTTAAGGTATCAAAGCAATTTATAAAAATATTCTCCCATGAAGGGTCAAATTTTCCGGTACTTTCATTCCGAAATTTAGAGGCGTCCCGGTAATCATTGAGTAAAATCCTTGCTTCGAGCAACAAAGAATCTTTGCTACTCTCCTGTCCAAAGAGGCCGGCAGAAGCAACAAGAATTATAAGCGAAATGGTAGTAGTTTTTATCTTGTTCATCATCATTCGGTTTATTGGACAACAATTTTTGAGTTATAGAAAATGCCCTTACTGCGTATCCTGATAAAATAAATCCCTGGTTTTAGATAGCTGGTTTCGTTGATGGAGAAAGTGTTGTTGGCCCCAATATCATGCAGCATTTTTTGATAAAGTAAGCGACCGGAAATATTGTACATCTCCAATATTGCAGATTGATCCAAACCTTGGTTGTTGAACTTTATATTGATAGCGCCATCAGTAGGATTTGGGTAAATGAGGATTTCATTTGTAGCAATATCTTCGATGTCCACCGGTGGGTTATAAAATGATTTTGATCCGCATCCGAGCGTATCGTAACCGGTAATCACAAAATACTTGTATTTGATGGGATTAAAATCATGTGGCAAACGGCAATACCATTCATTCTTATCAGAAATAATGGAGTCAGCACTCAAATGCCCAGTAATTGAATCTATAGTGTTCCAGCCCCACTTGTAAAAAAGGTTTGCGTTCGCATCGTTACAAAGCAACATATTATCGCCCTGTTTCTTTTCTACAATCGATTTTGGTGGAGCCTGCGATGTAGATATCGAAATGTCGCGGCTCAACGAATCCTGAGAGCATCCAAATTTATTGTAGGTAAATAGAGAAAGTTGGTATTCACCAGGGTCGTTGCCCCAATCAACAATGGCGATATTACTGTTTGGCTCGGTGAGGAAAGCACCACCGCCTGAAAGTTTCCATGAGAAATACTCACCACTTGCCAAAGAATCTTCGGCTGTATAGATCACCCCGGCTTGATTTCGGCAAACCGACATGGGGCCGTCGAAATCCCTGGCTACAGGTTTGGTGTGAACAGTCAGCATAAAAATTGCTGTATCAGTTGTTTGGTAGTTGTATAATACCAGGGAATAGACCGTGCTTGTATCAGGTTTAAAAGCCGGTAGAGTAATAGTTCCCGTGTAATTAGAATCTAATTCCGAATCGTAAGGATCAGATAACCATTTGTAAGCACTCTGGCCGTAGGTATTTGTGATAATTGGAACCGGATAGTCCGTTTGACCGGGATACAAGGAATCCCCCCAACATCTTGCCGTACTATCTACACTTACTGTTACCTTCGGATCAATGGGCACCGCCGTAAAATTTGCTGTAATCGTATCTGTTTGCCCCAATTCAAATACATAGCTGCCAGGTTCAAAATAATATTCACCTATTTCCGGGGTAATGGCACCAACCCAACCATAAAGCACACTATCATTGAGCATACCAAAATCCCCTGACCGAATATAGGTAGAGTCTTGGCCAATATAAACTTTTGCACTGTCGATAGGTGTTTCCTGATCACCATTTACCAGTATTTGTCCTTTTACAGGTATGTAGTTTGGACTGTTTTTATTTTGCTGAAAATAAAAATACTCAACAACACTGTCATCCGGTGATTTGAATTTGAGATAAGATGAGCGGCTAAGGTAGGAGTCCTCATTTTCTTCAACGAAGAGAACAACGCTGTCGTTGTAGGACAGGTTGGTTTTGTTTATTGAGTACCAGGTACTGTCTGTGCCCGGTTCAACGATATATGTTTCAAGGTTTGAGAAGGAAGAAACAGAAAGTGTATCACCATTGGAAGAAATGTTTTTTGACAGTCCGGCCGGATGCAACACAATATAGGGATCAGCATTAGATCCCTGGAAAACAGAAACACTATCGTAAATAGCAGGGTCAGCTACATTAAATGCCTTGATAATTGTATTCCGTGAATAGTTAAAAAGGCTGGAATCCACCGAAACATCGAGCGAATCTACTTCACGAACTACATCAATCCAGGTGGTGTCGTAACTAAAATCCCATTCCTCAACCAGGTTGGTTGTTATTACAAAAGGCAAAGGCAGCTCACCTCCGGCAAAATTGATGTTTTGTTCCCGGGGTGCGATCAACACATAGGGTGTATTGCTGGCATATTGGTAAATCAAAACAGAATCTTTTATCTCAGGATATCCTCTTGCCTCTATCCATACAGTATCGACGCGGGTCACGATAGTATCGTTTGGGTCCACTTTCAAGCTAAATTTATCCGGTGCTGTCGAATCATTCAAATGCACCCATTCCTGCAAACTGGCTTCATCAACATTCCAGTCGGCAATATTAACCGAGGTAACATCAAAAACGACATCAGTATTTCCAGTGTGTGCAATCTTTTGTTCGCGTGGTGCAACAAGCAAGTAGCGGTCGGGGCCGGCATACTGGTAAACATAAACCGAATCTTTGGCCTCAGGGAACTCGTTAGAAAAAATACGTACCACGGCCGTTCGGGTTGTGGTGGTGTCATTTTCGCTTATCTTCAAATTCAACGAATTGGTTCCCGAGTTAAGCACTGTTATCCAATTGCCTTGCTGTTCAATTTCATAAGTCCAGTCTTCAGTAAGGTTAACAGCGGTGATGTCGAAGTAAAGTGTATCTTCAAAATATTCTGTTTCCTGCTCCCGGGGGGCGGCCAGCAGATAGTGATCGAGGCCGGAGTACTGGTAAATTGATATTGAATCGCTAACTGAAGGATTTCCAATTGCCTCAATCCAAATTGTATGGTAGCGGGTCGTATCTGATGGATTTGGTTCAACCGACAAACTCAGTGTATCCAACTGATGAGGTAGGTTTTCGACAATCCAATTATCTTCTGGTAAACTGCCATCGACGATTTGCCACTCGTCAAAATTCACGTAAGTTACATCAAAAACTACATCCATATCTCCAAGGTGCTCGACCCATTGTTCGCGAGGAGATGCCAGCAACAAAGAATCCGGTCTGGCATACTGGTAAACATACACTGAATCTTTAGCGTCAGGAAACTCGGTGGACAAAATACGGATTTTTGCCTCACGGCTTGCAAGGCTTCCATTTTCAGAAATATCCAAAGTCAACAAATCGCCACCCGAATTGATTACTGATACCCAATTACCAACCTGGATGATCTCAAAATTCCAGGGCGTGTCAATGTTCACTCTTGTTATATCAAAATTCAAAATGGCCTCCTGATAATCGGTTTCCTGTTCACGGGGTGCAGCAATCAGGTAGTGATCAAGGCCGGAGTATTGATAAATTTTAACCGAATCTCTAATTTGAGGATTATCAGTTGACTCTATCCAAACAGTATGATAACGGGTGGTGTCTGACGGATTCAACAGAACTTTTAACTTCAAGGAATCCATCTGATGTGGAAGGTTTTCTACAATCCATCCCGGTAGGTTATTATCAGTTATTTTCCAATCTGTGATGTTTATGGACGTGATATCAAAAACGACCATATCTTTTCCTGTATGTTCTATCTTTCGTTCACGGGGTGATGCCAGTAATAAGGAATCGGGGCCGGCATACTGGTAAATAAAAACAGAATCTTTCGCATTCGGGAATTCGTTGGAAAAAATACGGATCAGGCCCTGACGGGTTGTGTCGGAATTGTTTTTCGCAATATCCAAACTTAACAAATCAGCACCCGAAAGAATATTGGTAATCCACTGACTACCTTCAACTATTTCAACTGCCCACGGATTGTTCAGATTAACCATGGTCACTTCAAAGTTTAAAACATCAGCTTGGTAATCGGTTTTCTGCTCCCGTGGATCAGCCAGCAGGTAATGATCGAGTCCGGAATATTGATAAATTAATACTGAATCTTTTATGTCATTATTTTCCAGGGCTTGAACCCAAACTGTATCTACGCGGGTTTGGAGGCCATCATTCGGCAGTACTTTAAGGCTTAAAGTATCCAACTGATGAGGACTATTTACTTGTATCCAGTTATCCAGACCTTCGGTAACAATCTCCCAATCCCCTAAATTTACAGTGGTTATTTCAAAAATAACGGCGGTAGCTCCTGTATGGGCGATTTTTTGCTCACGGGGCGATACCAGTAAAACCGGATCGGGGGCCGCATACTGGTAAACATCCACTGAATCTTTAGCGTCAGGAAACCCGGTGGAAAAAATACGGATCAAACCCTGACGTGTCGTGTCGGAATTGTTTTTTGAAATCTCCAAACTCAACAGATCGGTACCATAGCTGAGTGTGTCAATCCAATCACTTCCCTCGGCAATTTCAACTTTCCAATCCTCGCTAAGATTAACAGCAGTTACATCAAAATTCAACACTTCCTCCAGATAATCTGTTTCCTGTTCCCGGGGGGCTGCCAGCAGGTAATGATCTAGGCCAGAGTATTGATAAATTTTAACCGAATCCCTGATTTGAGGATTATCAATGGATTCTATCCAAACAGTATGGTAACGGGTGGTGTCAGACGGATTCGACAAAACCTTTAAACTTAAAGTATCCATATGAGGCCGGGGGTTCTCTTCAATCCAATCAGGTAGATTATCGGGTACAATTTGCCAATCTGTAACATTTACAGAAGTGATTTCAAAGATGACCTCATCAATTCCGCTATGAGCAATCTTTTGTTCGCGCGGTGTTGCCAGCAATATCTGTTTAGGTGCGCCATCCTGAATAATCACTGCTGAATCCAACACATTATCATTGTCGGTACTCACTAATTTAAACGTTACCTGACGTGGTTCAATCAATTGATTGGTATCGGCAACAAATTTTACCTGGTTACCATCAATAATGGTATCTGTAATCCAATCCACCGAAGGATCAATCAGTACTTCAAAAGTGTCAACATTACCGGATATTACCGTAAATGGATCCGTTGTGTCAGCATAGTAAGGTAAAGTGCGAAATTCGGGTGTTATAAAAATATAGGTTAACGAACCACCCTGGGTTACAATTACCGTATCAGCGACATTATCATCTTTAACAATAATCATCCCCTCCCTGGCGGCTGTGTCCGGATTCTGGCCAATGGTCGCGAAAACCTTATCATCCTGGATAGATGGGGTGAGCCAGGCTTTATTGGATGAGGCTGAAAGCGTGCCTGTATTTTGACTGGTTATTACAAAGGGTGTGGGCAAGTCAGTTTGGTCCCAATTAACAATTTGCCCCCTTGGCGAAAGCAAAATGTAGGATTGGTTACAAGCATACTGGAAAATTAACAATGTATCGCAAATTGACGGATTTTGTACACTACAAACAAATATGGTATCTGTACGTGAGGTATTGTCAGGGTTTTCGGGAACGGTGATGAAAAGACTATCGTTATTTATTTTATTGACCTGAGAAAACGAATTCCCGCCAAAACTGATACTTTCAACATTATACCTTGTAACATCAACACCAAAAGAACTATTCTGGCATGGCACTAGTTTTGAATCCGGGCCTAATAAAATGTAGGAGGCCTGCTGAGTTATACTAAATGGTGCAGTAAGGTCACCTGCCTTAATTTCACCTGTGGCAGTTCTTGAGGCAGTACCAGGGTTTTCAACAACAGCAAATTTAATAGAATTATCAGTTGAATCAATACGACTTAACATACCATCCGGGTTTTCAGTTATTCTCGATACCCAATCAACGTTTGCTTCAACATTAAGTTCAACAGTATCTGCTTCCGAACCCACATAGCTGTTCCCAGGTGATACGTAAAGATAAGCCGGCGATTGGGCGGCCTGAATTATTTGTATTTCTGCCGTTACATCAGGATGGTCAACACCTTGAACAGTTATGATTGCAGTGCGTGAAATTGAGGTATTTTCTGCAACATTAAAGCTAATTGCGCTCGCAGAACTATTAGAACCAGTGATCATACCTCCCGGATTGACATCAATTACAGGTATCCAATTGATATTTGAATTTACCGAAACACTAACCGTAGCAGAGTCAGGGCCAATAAAACTACTTGCTGGTGTAACAATGATAAAAGCCGATGTATCCACATATTGGAAAATTATCAAGCTGTCTTGTATTTCAGGGTTCAAAGAATCGCGTATGTAAATTTTTGCCTCCCGGGATTGATCGCCAAGGTTCTCTGCAACATTAAAGTGCAACATTTCCTGTGTTGTAGAAATTGTATCAATCCAATTATCACTTGTATCAATTATTGCTTTCCAACCGGCAATATTAAAATGTGTTACTGTAAACGGATCGGTTGTATCCTGTGCTGGCCCCATCGCCTGATATTTAGGTGATACAATGATAATTGGCTGGGGCCTGGGTTGCTGAAGGATGTATGATGTGTAGGAAACCGAATTAAAGTTTATTTTCCCGGTTAATTTAACAGGAGTAGATCTTGGTTCAAAGTCAGGGTTTACTTGTGTAAATATTCTAATTTTAGAAGGAATGGAATCAATCGTAAAAGTAGTTGTATCCACCCAGTTTGGATTTTCAGGAAATGTAAGCGACAGAGAATCCAAATGGAAGGTTGTATCGGGAAAATAATTAAAATCAACAAAAAGACTATCGTAATGGACAAGGGCAATTTCAGGCACCATGTAAATGGTATCACCACGTGTTAACAAAAGATTTTCCATTTGTCCCTTTTCAGCCAACTGTGGGCTCGCCAAAATCCCCAACACAGCCTCCCTGTCCAACTTTCCACCCGGGGCATCAATAATATCCTGGATGGCTTCACGGTAAAGGTCTGAGGTAAAATCATCCTCGGGTGATTGCGCGTATGCCGGCATCGAAAAATATACAAATGCCAGGCAGCCTGTTATTATCAAAATAAATTGGCGTAAATTATTTTTCATGAGATATGTTTTTATTTGTTGGGGTTATTACTGAAAAATTTTACAATTCGGCAGCTTACTTTGCAAAGCATCAATATCTTCTTTTTTAATACCAGTTCCCCTGAGTGTTAAAGTAGTGAGATTTGATAATTGCCCAATTTCAGGAGGCAAAGCCGTCAGCAATATATTCCCATCCAGAAAAAGGTGCCTTAACCCTGCTAATGTGCATATTTCGTCAGGTAATTTTGTAAGTTGGTTTCCACTTAATACCAATCTCCTCAGCTTGGTAAGGTGTTCAATTTCTGTTGGAAGTGTGCCCAAATCATTTCTGCTAAGTATTAATATCCTCAGGTTTTTCAAACTTCCTATGTCAGAAGGCACTTTAGTCAAATTATTTCCGCTCAGGTCGAGCCTGATCAGGTTTTTCATTTCAAAAATTCTATCTGGAACCTGGTCATCCGATAAACCTGCCCCCGACAATTCCAATGTTATCCGGTTTTTATAATCCGGTTTGTCTAATCCCAAAAAATGACGGGAATCCACATTAACCAACAGCCAGTCCCGGTTACTGATACCCGGAGAATTGGATGAAGAATACTTAACATTTTTAAATTCCTTAACAGCCTTTTTAATATCATCAGCTTTAAATCCCCTGTTATCCTTTATATCAAGGAGCATCAGATTGTGCATTGCCGCTAATGCATCATGATCGGGCAATGCCTGCAGGGTGTCAATTCTGATGATCAATACATTTTCATCCTTGTAGTAAGCATAATCGTTGTTGCTGGCCGACAAAATAATTTTCTTGTTTGAAGTACTGAAAACTTCACAAATTTGCGAAACATCAAGGGAATCGATTCCGCGCAGGTCAAGTAACTTCAGGGAATGCATTTTACCCATATCCGGGGGCAGGGAGTCGATATGGTTTCCTCTAAGATCAATCATCGTAAGTTTGGTGAGTTTGGATATTGAGTCGGGAAGCGAATGCAGGTGACTCCCATTCAGCCTCAGTTCGGCGAGCGAAAATAAGGAACAAATGGTGGGTGGGAGGGCTTCGAGTTTTTCGTTTTCGCTCAAATCCAATATTTTTAATTTCTTGAGATTTCCTATTTCGTCGGGTACCGATGTTAGCTTGTTAAAGGAAAGGTCGAGGTACACCAGTTTTGAAAGCTCACCAATTCCGGCATCCACCTCCACGAGTTCATTGTGTTGGAGCAAAAGCCTTGTAAGCTTTTTAAGGTTTCCAATTCCAGCAGGTAAAGTTCCATCAATTCTATTATTGCTTATGTCCAATTCATCAATACTAAGAAGCTTGCGAGATGTTAAGGGCTTGGGAAAATGCTTAAAATTATTGTTGTTCAGTTTCAATCCCGTAAGGTTTTTAAGTGATCCAAAACCCTCGGGAAGGCTGTCAAGCAAATTGGAACTCAGGTCAAGTTTTACCAATTCGGGAAAATTATCAAATCCGGCCGACAGTTTAGAAATTTGGTTTCCATGCAAACAAAGATCGACCAGTGACACCAATGAATCCATTTGGGCCGGGATGGCCTTAAGCTTATTATTACACAAATCGAGGGATGACAAATTCTTTAAATGATATATTTCGGGAGGTACTGATTGCAATTGGTTATTGTTCATGCTCAAAATCTTCAGCTCACTCAGTTCAAATGTTTCATTTGGAAAATCACTAAACTGGTTAGTGCTAAGATCCAGTACTGTTATCTCAGTGAGTTTAACCATAGAGTCAGGAAGATATTTAAGTTTATTGTTGCTTAAATCGAGGATAGTCAACCAGGATAAATTGCCCAACTCCTGAGGAAGGGTATCAATTTTATTTTTACCTAATGACAGCACCTCCAAATGTCCTAAGCCGCCAATCTCAACAGGTACTGTTTCAATCCGGTTATCCCAAAGGTCCAGCCATACCAAATGGCTTAAGGTGTCGATCTGTTTTGGCAAATCTTTAATTTGGTTCCCACTTAATATCAATTCTTTAAGATCAGATAATTTAAATATAACTTCCGGAATTTCGGTCAAATAGTTACCCCCTACATTCAACTTTCTTAAATTGGTGAGCGCATCAATTTCAACAGGCAGCTTATTCAATTGATTGTTGCCCAAATCAAGGGTAGTTAGTCCGGTTAAATTTCTAATTTCTTTGGGAAGGGCCAAAAGCATGTTGCCATTACATAATAGCTCTCTTAAACTGGTCAGGCTATCAATTCCCTCAGGCAACTCAGCTATTTGATTATTGCTTACATCGAGCAATGTCAACTTACTCAATTTTCCAACTTCGGGAGGTATCGTTTTAATTTCATTGTTATCCAGTACCAGTACTTTTAAGTTGGTTAAAGTTTCGATTTTCTGCGGCAGGGAATCGATTTTATTTTCACTCAGTAAAAGTATATTCAAACCGGGCATCTGAATAACCAGCTCAGGGATTTCGGTTCGCAGCCCATTTCTAAGGTCCAGCGCCTGCGGTTCGGCATTTTGCTTGCTATCACCCTCAGCCAGTACATATTCTGCCCTGGTGCTATCAATCAGGTAATTAATTGCGTTTCTATTTACCCTTGCCAGCCCGTATTTATCAAAAGGCCTGGCATCATCGTACCTGTATGGGATAACAGTATTGCCATCTTTATCAATGAAACCATATTTATTGTCTTTGTAGGCAAGGGCAAGCCTGTCGCCATAAAAGTAAAAGGAATTTATAATACTTTCATTTTTATCGCGCTGTGTTTCCGCATCCAACAGGGCACCTTTTAAATCTTCCTGTTGTCCCTGTATCAAACCACGACAAGATTCCTTTAGATTGTAGGCACTATCCCTCTTTACTTTATTGATGGCTTTTTCAATCGCTTTATCTATAT
>CAZBDF010000031.1:0-10354 GCA_964490385.1 uncultured Lentimicrobiaceae bacterium
ATTAATTAGGGGCTGCTTAGAAAGGCCTAATCCATTGGATTACCATAAGTTATTCCATAATATTTGATTCCTTGTGCAAGGTTTAGGAGGATGTTTGTTCAAAAACCTTTCAGCAAATATTTCGGTGCTCTGCACCTTTTTCCCAATTGCCGGATAAAATTCTACAAAGATTACCGGTGCTCCGCACCTGAAAGATAAGCCACAGAGTGGCGATAATCTTTGTAGAAACATCAATTAGAATTGATACGGGAGGTGCAGCCCGCCTTGCCGTCGAGGCAGGCGCACCGAAATATTATTATTCTGGGTTTTTCAGCAAGCCCTCATTAGAACCCCTAATTCATTGATCTATAAATTTTTTATCTATAACAATTTGTATTATAGCAAATCATTAACTTTGTGTTTTTCAGCAAGCGCTAATTACATTTTCGATCAAACCAAAAATACAATGCATATTACCGTTTTGGTAACTTTTTAATAAGTTTGCAGCAAATCATAACATTGAATGAGAGTTTTAAAAACAGAAGATGATTATTCAAAGAAAAACCACATCATGATCTGGTTTTTTGCATGCCTCGGCATATTTTTATTGACAAACATTGAAGCATTCAGCCAGGAACTTACTGTTGATAAAACAAGCAGCGCAAGGGTAGCATTTTACAACGTTGAAAACCTGTTTGATGTTTATGACGATCCGCTTACACGCGACGAAGAGTTTACCCCGGCAGGAGACCGGTATTGGAACAACAGGAAGTTCTACGATAAACTCAATAAGATTTACAAAGTAATGATGGCCATGAGCTCAACATCAGGGCCACCTGCTGTTGTTGGTTTAAGTGAAATAGAAAACCGCTTCGTGCTGGAAAAACTTGTTAATGAAACTCCTTTAGCAAATTTTGGATATAAGATCATTCATTACGAATCGCCCGACTGGAGGGGCATAGATGTGGCATTACTATATCGTGAAACACAATTTAAACCAATTTACTCTAAAGCCATTCCGGTTCATTTTCCCTTTGACACAGCCTCGAGGACCCGTGATATTTTATATGTAAAAGGCTTACTTTTGGGTGCAGACACCTTGCACATTTTTATCAATCACTGGCCGTCGAGATATGGTGGTTACCTGCCTACTGTGCCAAAAAGAAATCACGCTGCACTTACCCTGATGCATGTAACAGATTCAATTTTATTGTCAAATAAAAATGCATCGGTCCTGATTACGGGTGATTTCAATGACGGCCCGGAAGATGAAAGCATTTCAAAAATCCTGAATGCGACGAATCCCACAGAAACAAAATCATCTGATGATTTGTACAATCTGATGCTTGTAAAACAAGAGGACTGGCCTAAGGGTACACTCAAGTATCAACAAGGTTGGAATAAATTTGATATGTTCATTGTTTCGGGTGGCATGCTGAATAAAGAGTCCGGATTATACATTTCTGAAAATAAAGCCACAATATTTCACGCTCCGTATTTATTGGAAGAGGACAAAACCCACCTTGGCCAAAAACCAAACAGGACCTACATTGGTTTTAAATATCATGGTGGTTTCAGTGACCATCTGCCGGTTTTTGTTGATGTGAAGCTGGGAGGAGAATGATTGTTTTATTGTTGAATTGCTATATTGTTAAATGGTTGAATAGCTATATTGTTGAATGGTTATATTGTTAAATGGTTAAATAGTTGAATTGCCTGCCTCGCCGTAGCCTACCTTGAAACCTCAGGTGACAACTTGAATCATGAAGGCGAAGGCGGGTTGAATTGTTGAATGCTTGAATCTTTGAATCTTTGAATTTTTGAATGGTTGAATTGTTATATTGTTGAATTGCTATATTGCTGAATGCTTGAATCTTTGAATTTTTGAATGGTTGAATGGTTGAATGGTTGAAATACACCATTTTCAAATTTTCACATCGCCAAATTTCCAAATTAATTTGCTGGCTTACTTCTTTTTGACCTTGACCTGCTTTGGCTTTTTTGGTAATTCGGAAAAGAAAATGGCATAAGCCCCTTGTTCCTCTTTACTTTCGAGTATAATTTTGGCCACACCGGCCAGTGGGATAAAAAGGATCATCCCTGAAATACCCCAGATCATCCCCCCAATAATAATCGCTAAAAAAACAGCAAAAGCATTAATTTTTAGCTTGTCGCCAACGATCCAGGGCCTGATCACGTTATCCTCGACAAACACCATCACACCCAAAGTAAAAAACATAAATAGCGGGATCAGCATATTTTCTTTAGTGATGATGGCAAAGAGCATCACCACTGTCATGCCTATCGGATTGCCAACGAAGGGAATTAAATTTAACAGCGCGAGGAATACAGCAAAAAACAGCGCAAACTTCAAACCAAATAGTAGGAAAATAACGTAATTCATGGTAGCAGATACCAGCGTGAGTAACAACAAGCCATAAATATAACTTCTGATTAAATCAAGTGATTTATTGAAGCGGGTTTTTGCCAGTGTCAGGCGGTCATCGCTTTTATATTTCTGCACGTAAAAATGCACCACCAGGTCCCTGTAATACAACAAGAAAAACAGATAAAACATAATGAGAATAATATTCCAGATATTCAAACCAATCCCCGAAACCATACTTACAATCAGGTTGTTGTGTTTATCTACCCAGTTGCTGATGTAAGCCTTATTAACATGGTCGGGAATTTGGACTCCTATACTTTCAAACTTCAGTGAAATTTCGTGTAAACGACTGGAAATAACTTTGGACAGGGAAGGCAGATCCTTAAATATATAACTTAACTCAAAGTAGAAGAAATAGGCAAAACCAACAAGTACAGTCAGGATAAAAAGCAGAAAAAATATATTCACTGCACTCCTCGACAGGATGGTTTTCTCTTCGAGGTTATTGAGGAAGCGATAGCTGGCCAGGCTGATTAACGTTGCCCAGGCCAGGGGGATTAAAAATGATTTCCCAACGACCATCACCACCACGATAAGGGTTGCTACCGCCAATCGGGCAGTTGTTTTCAGAAGAGTGCTTTGTGTTTCCATAGTTTGTTCTAGTTTGCTTTGTACTTTATTGTTTTTTACTACAGCTTTATTGCTGTGACGCTATTATTTATTCACTTTACATTGACCTTATTGATCGACAACTAATGAAGATTTGGATACTTCACCCTGGCGCGATAAATTCATCCATACTTTCATATTAACCTGAGTTCGATATAAGAAGTAATATTAATGATTGAATTTCAATAGCCCACGTACGGGGGTAAAGAATTTGAGACACCATACCAGATTTTTGAAAATTTTGTATTATGACAATAAAATACAAAATTTTCAAAAATCTTTAGCATTACGTATCTTTTTAGCCCCTGCCCTTCCCAAAGGGATGCCTATGGCAAAAGGACAGGGCTATTGATATTCAAAACAATAAACCTTTTGCATTATATCGAACTCAGGTTATTAAATTATTCAGTTTTATCCTCATACATACTCGCCAGCACCAGCCGGATTTCGCCATACGAAAAATTATCCCCCAATTTCTCTTTCAATGGCCCGGCAAAATAAGTATCGAGTTTGGCAACTGCTTCAATGATTGCTGCTATTTTTATCTTATCCACCAACTCAGCTACCTTTACTTCGCCCGATTTGATAAAAGGGATGAAATGGCCTTCGATGGTACCAATTGTTAATGAACGTTCTTTGGCAATCTCAGCAATGCTTTTCCCCTCACGATAGAGTGCCAGGGTGATATCTCGCGTAGGAATCTTTTTCTCTTTTTTTTCCTTTACCCTTTTCCTTATCGGTTCGTCGGCATGGTACTCCTTAGTCACCTTACGGCGATCAACATATAGCTCCGACTTGTGCATTTCATCAGCCTGCAATTCGGCATTTTCGATGGTTGATCTCACCAATGCTTCCGCTTTATAAATGCCATGTAATTGTTTAAAAAACAACAATTCAATATCAGTCAATTCAGTGCGGTACTTTTTAACTCCTTTTTCTTTTTCCACATCAAGGCTATGGCCAAACACTTTTTTCGAGAAACCCTTGAGCAGTGGTTCAAAAAACCCCTTGGCAGCCTGGATTCGCTGAAGCAGATTTTGTAACTGGTCGGGATCGGGATTGTTCATTATCCACCTGAGCTGCACCTGAAACTTTTCAGCCACTTCTTTTGGTTCCTTAACGCTGTTGGCCAATTCCTCGGCCCAGGATTTAAACTTTTGTTTGGCCGATTTTTTCTCATCCTTGTCGTAGCTTTGGATGTGATAATAAAGCTGCTTTGAAATATTTCCGAAATCGAAAGCTTTTAAGGTTTCAGCTACAAGGAATTCCCTGGAATCCGATTTAAGCTTGTCGGTGAGCACCTCCGGCTTCTCCTTATTTTCAGCGTAAGCTGCAACAATCTCATTATTCCGCAAATTCGAAAACCGCAATGGGGACGATAGCACCAGCCCTTGTAATGAGCTGAGCCGCGACAGGGCCACATATACCTGTCCCGGGGCAAAAGCAGCAGATAGATCAAGCTCAGCCTTATGAAATGTAAGCCCCTGACTTTTGTGTACCGTGATGGCCCAGGCCAACTTTATCGGGAAATGCATAAAAGTTCCGATGATCTTCTCTTGAATTTCGTTGGTTTCATTGTTGAGCGTAAACCTTTTATTTTCCCAGGTATAAAGTTCAACAGTAGTGGAAGGTGACCCATCATCAAAGCTAACAATGATATCCTCATCATTAATGCTCTTAACCTTTCCGATTTTGCCATTGAAATACCGCTGCTCACCCGAATAATCATTTTTGATAAACATCACCTGGGCATCTTTTTTCAACTCTAACTTGAACTCGACAGGATAAATGTGTTCGGGAAAATCCCCATCAATTTCAGCATCAAAATAATGAGATTTCCCTTTCAATTGCTTTAATGAAAAAGCATTCTTTTCATCAGCTTTTCGGTTGTGGGTGGTAAGAAAGATAGCACCGTCTTTATTTTTTGGTGTGGAAGGCGTATAACAGGTATTATTCAAGGTATCCAGATCATCCTGGGTTGGGGCATTGTCGCGAAAGTGGTTGAGGATAGCCACAAATTTTGGGTCGTCCTGGCGATACACCTTCATCAGTTCGATGTAAATGGGCTTGTTGTTTTGCAAAGCTTTGGCCTCGAAAAAGAAAGCCGACTGGTAATAAGGCGAAAGATATTTCCACTCCCTATCTTTAATTACCGGGGGCAATTGAAGCAAATCACCGATAAAAAGAATTTGCACCCCACCGAAGGGCTGATTTTTTTGAAACCTGACCCTCCTTAGCATCACATCAATGGCGTCCAGCACATCGGCCCGCAACATACTCACCTCATCAATAATCAGCAATTCCATTTCGCGCAGCATATTCATTTTAGGCTTGTTGAAACGTACTTTTTTTACCAGGGATGATGGGGTATGTATCTGGTCGCTGATGGTTTGCATGTTAGAAATATCCTCCGAAGGGATAAAACTGCCAAAGGGCAACTGCAACAACGAATGCAAGGTTACTCCCCCGGCATTCAGCGCGGCGATTCCCGTGGGTGCAGCAATCACATGGTTTTTATGGGTTGTTTTGGCAATTTGTTTCAAAAAGGTTGTTTTCCCTGTACCTGCCTTGCCGGTGAGAAATACATGGCGCATGGTGCTGTTGATGAAGCGGGATGCGATTTTTGTTGGGTCAATTGAGGCAGGTTCCATTTTTTTCTTTTTAGCATCTTGATTGAAAGCATAAAACTAAGGAAAATATTCATGCCTGCATTTATCTTTCGGATATTTTTGAGCAAATCATCGAATTGAACGAATGAAACGAATTCATACCTTTCATATAAAACCTGTATTAATGACATAGCAATTATAAGCCGGGAATCAGCATAAATAACTTTTACCCAATTCCCCACTACCTAAAACTGACAGAACCTCCTTGCTCCTTCGCTAAAGCTTCGGCGCACCCAAACGTCAGACTCCGTCAGGTTTTCTTCGATTCCAATTCGCCACTACACCATCACCCATTTTTCCATTGATCTATAATTCCATTTTTCCATCATTCCATTTTTTCCTTACATTTGTCATGTTTAACACAAAAAATACAAAATCATGCGAAAAATTTTACTATTGACACTTGTCATTGGATTTGGGTTTTACGCGGTAGCCCAGCATCATACCGTGAAATCTCACCTAAAAACTGAGAAAGCCATCGATAGAATGGCCATAGGATATGAACCTATTAACGCGGCCTCCATGACGAAGGCCAAAACAGAACTCCCGTCAAAGACCTACAAAAACAGCGACTTTGTGAGCATTGTTCAAATTGGCACATCAGCCAATGCTTACGGCTATGGTTATGGCGGAGGGCAAAAATCGTTGCTCTGGGCAAACAAAGATCTTAACACAGTTACTAACTTTCACCGTATGGGTGGAGCTCTTGACCCGGGCGGATATTCGGGTGATTTAGGTTACGACATTTCTATTGACGGCGGAATGACATGGGCCAATATGAATGAACTTTATGTTGCCGTTAACAACGTCGGCGGCGAGTATTACACCGATGCAGCCCGTTATCCAAACCACGGCATTTACAACCCACCCGGCAACACCGATCCCAACGAGGCTTACCTTACTTATTTTGCACCTACACTTGACGGCACCAATGATATTTGGGGTGGTTATGGATATGGCAGGAGATTGCTTGGCGACCCGAATGATACAATCCGTCACCTCGAAACCTCAAGACCTGATGAAGGTGTGATGCTGTATATCCCGGATGGCTTCACTGTTACAAACCTGGGTGAGGCTTGGGCAACCGACATCAACCAGGACTGGACTTCCGGCACCATGGTTTACCTGGGGCAAATTTATGTACGTCATGGTATTTGGGATGAGGATCTGGAAGATTTTGTTTACGAAGAGCTTTTCTTCGACCTGCCAACCATTGACAATGGCAGGCCCAACAATACCAAAGTTGCTTTTTCTCCTGATGGCATGACCGGATGGATTGCCTGTCTGGCAGATAATGGTGAAGTAGCCATTTCGGAAGGACTCTCTTATTATCCAATTTTATGGAAAACAGAAGATGGTGGCCAAAACTGGTCTGACCCGATTATTGTAGCTATTGCCGGCGAAGATGGAATTGGTGGTATCCACAATTTCCTTTCGGATGAAGAGTTGGCTGAACTCTATGAAGCTCCTGTACCTGATAGGGAAGAGATTCCATTTACCACTTCCTTCGATTTCGACATGCACGTGGATGCGTTTGGCAATCCTCATATTGCTGTTATTTGCGGTGTTACAGGTGCTGATCCTTATTCCATTGTTACCGGTTTGTCAGAATCCAGTGGATATATTTTTACCTGTGCTGCCGATATTTTTACCCTGGATGATGGAGAAACATGGATGGCTCATGAATTGGGACGCCAAAAAACTTTCAGGGGTACTTTTGGAACTGATTATACCGAAGACAATCGCATACAAATTGCTTCAAGCTGGGATGGCACCAAGATGTTTGTTACCTGGCTCGATACTGATCTTCCGGGAGTAACCGACAACAACCAGCCTGATATTTGGCTGCGTGGAATTGATGTAGTTAACAATACACTGACATCGAACAATGGAGAAGATAAGCCCTACAATGTAACTGAGTTTTCAGAGGGCATGTGGCAGGCCTATTTCAATGCAACGTCACACTATGTTTTTGATGATGGTGATGGTAATTATACCATCCCTATGAGCTACCAAATTGGAAACCCTGAAGATCCGGGAATTGAAGTACAGTTTTATTATATCACTGACTTTACAGTAATTTTCGATGAATTTATTTACCCCGGTATTGAAGATTTAAATTCAAAATCTTCATTTGAAGTCTCACAAAACTTCCCAAATCCGGCCAATGGAACAACAACTGTTACTGTTAGCCTGGAAGAAGCAACAACACTGAGTTTTGAATTATTTAATTTAATGGGACAAAAGGTATTTGAAGTGCAAGCACAACATTATAGTAACGGTGTTCAACCATTTACTTTCGATGCTTCAAACCTTTCGGATGGAGTTTACTTTTATACAGTAACTTCCGGCGAAACTAAGGTGACGAAGAAGATGATTGTTGAGTAAAGACCCACTTATACATCCTAAGCGACTTGAAGTCGCTAAGGATGTTTACCGATAAAAGGCTTCCTCGTTTGGGGAAGCCTTTTTTTTTACTTGTAATCAGGGTTAAAAATAACTATCCCTTAAAAAAATAAATATTGAAATCGCTGTCGCTGATTTTTTCAACCCAGTGCTCAACATTCAGGCTCGATGCTTTGTCGATGAGAGGGGCTGGTAAAAATGGAGCAATCAGTTTGTAGATTTTCCCATTTTCCAAGCTTGTCAGGTCAGCCATCACCTGGTTAACAGGGTGCTCACCCACGGCCAGCATTTTTTTGGCATCCAGTTCCTGTGTTACTAATTCCTCTTTAAACCAGTCTGGTTTACTTGCATTGTATGTATTTGTCATATCACTTGAGTATAAATCCTGTCCAATTTCTTTTCTTAAACGGTTAATTAAATCTTCAACTTTCACGTTGCCGATGGAGGCTGCCTGCTGTAATGTCGCGATTCTGGCTACAGTTTTTCGCAGTACAGGGTTTTTCAGTTTTTCAAAAGCCGGTGCATATTCTATCAGCACATCCTCCAATTGCGGATAAGCCTCGATCAACTGTAGAACTTTTGTTTTTGGTGTTATGATTAAATTGTTGTTGTTTTCCATATTTCTACTGTTTACTTATTTCTTGCTTGATCATTCCTGTGTTTTCCTCCAATGGTCATTGGTAGTCATTAGTGGTCATTTATAGTCATTGCTAAAATATCACAAAAGAAATCGACAACTTTATGACGGCGAAGCCAAATGACGTGCGAAGCGCATTTGATGCCCGTAAGGCAAATGACAGCATCCATCTAATTATTTATACGACAAAATACGTTGCTCCCCTTCCAGTGAGCGATGTTCTGTTAAATCCTGCGATACTTCCAATGTTCCCATGTATTCCCCATTTTCATCCCTCAACGCGAAATATTCGATGAGAATCATCTTCCCTCCCATATTTATCCAGAAGGGTGCTTTGTCCTGCTTTCCGCTTTTAAAGTCATCTATAATTTTATCGACGATGTGGGCACTGGCCGGTGGATGGCAATGCCTGACATCACGATTGAGAATGGCACGGTTGCGTTGGAAAATCCTGTCGCGGCTTTGCGAAAAGTATTTCACCTTGTCGTTTTTATCCACAAAAGTCATATCGATCGGCAAAGTATTTAATATAGCCAGGAGTTCTTCAGCAGAAAACCCACCGGATGGCAACTGGATATTTCCGCCTTCTTTTTGTGCCAGGTTTACCGATTCCGTTTCAATACCATCAGGTTTCCATTCTTTAGGTGGATCATAGAGGCAATAACCAATCTCGAGGGATTGTTTTTGGATTTCGTACCAATCGGTATCTGCAAGGGCATCCATCATCATCGGGAACAAAATTTCTTCTTCCTTGATGATCATTTCGGCTACACCTTTAACGGTAGGTTTAAAAATTATTTCGGATGAAGCCACCAAATCATCCTTTGATACACCCTTAGTTTTTAGGATTTCGAGGCTTCCTTTCAGCAGTTCCCTGATTTCGTCGTGCTTGCCCCACATCACTTTTGGCGGGCCGGTAATGCCGGTTTTCTCAAGATATGGAAAAAACAGGTACTCTTTGCGCTGGTAATGTTTATCAACATCAATCAACTGGTTGAAGGCTGCGATAAGTTCAAGAATGGTTTCTTTTACTTTCGATTCATCGACAAGATTTATGATGGATAAAGTCATCGAGGTTTCATCCGTGACTTTTTTAAGTGCTTTGTTTTCCTGGATCATCACATCCACCGGGTGGCCGGCAGGAATTTGCTTTGCTGCTGATAAATCCACATTTCCATGTAAAACAGAAGAATGGACATCACAAAGCTTCAGCACTTCCTCGGTGGGAAGGCCTTCTTCAATCAATTCCTGTTCAACCTCAACCACCTCGCCGTAGGGTATTTTCAGGCTCTCCATTAGTTCGGCCTTCACTTCTTCTTCGGGGGCTCCATGATGTAATTTCAGGATCAACTCCTTTAATCTGGCTTTTCGATGTTTAGAATTGTCAATTTGTTCGCTCATATCTCATTGTTATTGAAATGCAAAACTACACTTTATTTTTTCTTTTAGGTATTCATGTACCTAATTATTACTTCCAGTCTAATAAACGTTTTTCTCCACGAATATTTTGTATTTCCGAAATTTCCTGTGAAACTTCAATCACACCTTTATAATTTCCCTTTTCATCGCGGACTGCAAAATATTGAATCAGGATAAACTCCTCTT
>CAZBDF010000031.1:10454-14218 GCA_964490385.1 uncultured Lentimicrobiaceae bacterium
AATATTCCCGGAATTCTTATTCAGTTCCTTAATCAAAGGCCTGATGGCTTTCAAATTCCTATCAAGTACAACATTGTTTTGAATGAAGATATCCAGAACACTGTCTTTTTTCGGGGGATGATATGGATGTTCCTGTATGGTTTTACTGAGTAGGTTGATCACTTTATTGATCCCCCGCTTAAGTTCATCCATCGGAATATCAAGCAAAACCAACTGATCGACGGCATCGATGATATCTGAAAGGATAACTGTTTGGATAAGATCCTCGTTATCTTTGACTAACTGCAGCGGGTGAGTTTTCTCTATAATTCCATTGACAAGCGCCACTAATCGCTCAAGCCGAAGTTTTTTGTTTTGTGTAAATTCTGACATGCTATCCTGAATATTGATTTTGGCTGCAATAGAAAAATGCAATCCTGCAAATGGGCAAAGTTACACTTCAATCCTAAATCAGTAGCTTTCAATTTCTTAAACCAAGTTGTTACAGTTCTTATAGTTTTCTTTTTAGTCAGTTACAAATTCAGGCTACAACCAACACCACTGGCAGGATTTCGCTCCGCTCAACTTTGAATGGATAGCAACGAAGTAGGAAAAATGGTGAAAGAATTGGTTGTCGGCTACCAGGAAACCGATTACCGATCACCCATTCCTGATTACTGAAGACTGAGAACTGCAAACTTTAAATCCTAAACTTCAAACTTAAGTCATTTAGTGTATTTTTGCCGCCTGATTAAAAAATGGTTTTATGGGCAGAGCATTTGAATACCGCAAAGCAAAGAAGATGAAGCGCTGGGGCAATATGGCCAAGACCTTCACAAAAATTGGGAAAGAAATTACCATCGCTGTTAAAGCCAGCGGACCTGATCCGGCAATGAATCCCAGGCTGCGGCTGCTGATGCAAAATGCCAAGAGTGCCAACATGCCCAAGGAAAATGTGGAGAGAGCCATTAAAAAAGCAGCCTCCCCCGACACTGTCGATTACCGCGAAGTGGTTTACGATGGTTATGGCCCACATGGCATCGCCGTTGTTGTGGAAACTACAACCGATAACCCGACACGCACAGTCGCTAATGTTCGCAGCTATTTTACACGAAATGGAGGTTCACTTGGCACTACCGGGAGCCTGAGTTTTATGTTTGAGCATAAATGCGTGTTCAAGGTCAAAGCAAAAGAGGGCTTAGATTTGGAAGAATTGGAGCTCGAGCTGATTGATCATGGCGTATCTGAAGTTTTTGGAGAAGAAGAGACCATTGTTGTATATGGTGAGTTTGAATCATTCGGTGCCTTACAGAAATATTTTGAAGAGAATGATTTTGAAATCATCTCAGCTGAGTTCGACCGCATCCCCACCCAAACAAAAGAGTTATCAGCAGAACAAGTTGAGGATGTTGAGAAAATGCTGGGCAAATTCGAGGAAGACGAAGATGTGAGTGTGGTTTATCATAATATGAAGGAGTAGAAGGGGATGAGGGTATAAGGTATTGTTTATAGGGTTTATAGGTGTATAGGGGAAATAAGGTTTATAGTGGAATTAGGATTCAATAGGGAAATATGATATAGGGAAGATGATTTTGGAACCTGAGATAGTTCGAAGTTTTTAAACAAGTTCCTACAATTCTTTTAGGGTTCAATTTTGATAGCAACATTTTCTGGTTACAACCAACTTCGAACGGATAGCAACGATGTGTGAAAAATGGTGCATAAGGGGAATAAGGTTTATAGGGGGAATAGGGTTCGTAGGAGAAGTGGGGATTGACAGATGTCTGTGAACTGTGGACTCGATTAGGCAAGAGCTGCTTATTGGCAAATAACAAAAGTAATAGTAAAAAATAGGAGAATAATAAAATGTCATTTTTTAGTTTTGGAGAATATATTGACGGAAGAAGTTATAAAGTTTTGGATGAACGCGTTGTGCGGGCAAACTCAGGTGTAATGTTTTTATTCGGGCTGATTGCCTTTATCAATGGCTTTGTTTTGCAGCAATACCAAGTCATACCCTGGATTGCCGGATTCCTGATGCTAAGTTTTGGCATTGCGGTTTTTATCAACCCAAAGTTTTCACCAACAATTCTGATCGCAAGAATATTAACTTACAAGCAATCCCCCTTACCAATCGGTGCAGTACAAAAGCGTTTTGCCTGGAGCCTGGGCTTTGCACTTTCTGTGGTAGTTTTCATTTTGTCACTTTATCTGATAAATGATGTTTCCTATTTTGAACCTGTATGCATGCTCTGCATCGTTTGCCTGTTCCTGCTTTATTTAGAAACAGCGTTTGGCATTTGCGTGGGCTGTAAATTGTATTTCCTTTCCATCAGGATGAAACTAATCCCTAGGCCAGTTGAAAAGCCAAATTGCATGGGTGATGCTTGTGAGACTGATGCTTAATTGGATTTGTCTATTAACTTGATATTATCTGCTTCAGCTATAAAATCCAAGCCTCAAAACCTATTTAGTGTCCGTCCATAAAGTCGGTGTTTTTCCGTAACTCCGGCATTTATGCCGGAGAATACTTGATTTGATATTTCTCACCCCCGCCTTTTCGCTGTTACTGCCTGCAGCAGTAACAGCGAAAAGGCGGGGGTTATTCATCCTTTCAAATCAATCCCCGGCATAAATGCCGGGGCTATGGATATCACAATGAACCCTATTTATAGACAAACACTATTTAGATTTGTGCTTTAGTACATTCAACCTTCAGGTGAAGCAACCTATTAGCCCTGGGGTTCATCTTTCATAGAAAGAATTATGAAGAATTTGTCAATCCTCATCATTTCAATTTTCATTTTAGCATCGTGCAACGAAAAGAAACGCTATGAACGTGGCTATTTTCCTGAAGTCGTAACAAACTTCGAAGATGCTAATTCTGAATATGACGACTATATTTCAACCGCCCCATTTCTATACGCCAGATATCTTTTCCATTTCTCGTCCAACAGGAATAGTACAGGACAGGACTTTGATATTGTCGGAGAAAATATGTTCATCGATTGGGATAAAATTGATGGGACACTTGACATAGGGACTGACTTTTCTGATGACAGATTTGACTATTTAATGCCCATGTTCGATTCCATCAATACACCTTGCAACGAGTTGGGACCCTACTCACTCGGTTTCCGTCAGGATGTAAGTTATTATGAAGTTCTTTGGACAGATTTGATCATGTATGCCAACGATTGCGGCGGGAATTATGACATCAAATTTATTTACAGTGAATTGCATAATACCACAGATACTGTAATAACAGAAATTAGTATGGTGCAAAATATAGATTTCCTGAATACAGATGCCAATGAGTTGTACCCTACATTTTACGGCAAGGACTTTTTCTATCATGATGAATGGGGATTAGATGCAGGTAAAATTGAAAAAATTCTGTACTGCTCGGATACGGAAGGATTCTTCAATATTTACGAAGTAAACCTACCCTCCGATTCGACGCTTATCAATGTGCTTGGATCGAATGCTTCCTATGAATCCAGGAAATTAAATCTGAATTCTTCAACAGATGATAAATGTCCTTATGTAAATGGAAAATTATTGGTCTTTTCTTCTAACCGACCTGGTGGCTATGGTGGTTTTGATCTTTTCTACTCAATTTATGAAAATGATAATTGGACTGGGCCGATAAACTTTGGCGAGAAAATAAACAGCGGCTACGACGAATACAGGCCTATCACTTTACACTATGACAATTTCGACAATAATCTTCTAATCTTTTCTTCAAACAGGCCGGGAGGCCAAGGTGGTTTTGATTTGTATTA
>CAZBDF010000031.1:14318-17688 GCA_964490385.1 uncultured Lentimicrobiaceae bacterium
CTTCCCTTTATCCATATCTCCAAAACTCCAGTACTCAAATTTTATATTCTTCTGTCGTCGCTGCCAACCGTTCGAAGTTTGATTACCACTTCTATCAGATACAACAAAGGAGAAAAGCGAAAGCAATTAAAAGACTGATTTCAAAACTTCGAACTTGCATTTTGCTATTTTCCATTTCTCCAATCTTCCATTTTTCCATTACTCCATTTTTCCATTTTTCTATTCCCCCATTTTCCCTATCTTTACCCCTCAATTCTTTCAAATACAAATAAACCTTCGTGAGCATGAAAAAAACTATCTACCTACTATTGCTATTAATGCTATTTAAACTACCGTGCATGGCACAAACTCCGGCCTATTCTGAGGATTTTTCGTCTGGTGAGGGATGGAGCCTGGATGAAAACTGGATTATTGATGGTGGTAAAATGCAGTTTGTGTGGAGCCCAACCATTACTAACTTCAGCTTGTCGGCAACTTCTGAACCGATCACATTAATGGATAACGCCGAAGAACTTATAGTTACACAATACCTGGATATCTTTGGGGCAAGCAGCCCTTCGGAAGAAGCCGAAATAATTATCATGGCAAATGGCGATGAATTTTTACTCTGGGAACATTTGCACAGCAGCGGAAATTGGGGGCAACCTGCCGGTACTGAACTTTTGCTCGACATCAGCGAATTTGCTGGCCAGGAAGTTCAATTTAAATTTCACACCCATGGCCCAACTACCTTCGAATGGAACTCGTGGAATGTATTTAAACTTGAAATTTTGGTTATGCTCGAAAATGACCTGACTATAACAGAAGTTGAAGGGCCATTGGTTATCGATGTCAACGAAACCGGTTCATGGGAAGTGGATGTTAAAAACCTTGGCTCTCTGCCGCAAACGGATTTTACCCTTAAACTATTCAGCTTCAAATATGGTGATATGATTGGTGAAATGGATATTTCTGATGCCATCGATCCCGGCCAAACCAAGACTTTTACTTTTAACTGGGCTCCCACTGTCGCACACAACACGGCACTTTATGGAGTGGTTATGAAAGAAGGTGACGAGTTTGAAGACAACAACATTTCAAACAGCCATTTTGTTCGCGTAAGCCCGGACATCGAATTTAACATCCTTGTATGGGACAACGACAATGATATTGAAACTATCACCGATCCTGAAAAAGGTGATTTAATTACACCCTCCACTGGGCTTATCCGTGCCCTGGAATCAGCGGGTTTAGATTATGATTTTTGCACTTCCCTGCCTGACGACCTGTTTTCGTATGAAATCTTGTTTGGCACAATGGGTTGCTATTGTGTGAGTTGAGGCTACACACCTCCTGGTTTTGTAAATGTAGCAGACCAGACAAGATTAATCAATTACCTGAACAATGGTGGAAACATGTATATTGAAAGCACTGAATTGGGTAAAGATCATAACGGAACTGAGTTTTTTGAAACGCTGGGTGTTTCTTTCGTGGGAGATGGCGGCGAATATGATGTGGAAAAAATCCTGGGTACGAACGAATCGATAAGCGACAATCTAAAATTGTATTATGGTGGTGGTAGCAGCCCGCATTATAGTGTTGACCAGCTGGGAAGCACCTCTGCTGAAATGCTGTTTTGTTGTGAAACAGACCATGGCCGAATGTTCATGAACAATACTGAAAATTACAAAGTTGTTGCTTCCTCGGTAGTAATTGGAGCAGTGGCCAATGGCGATTCAATGAACCTGAAACCTTACATTTTCAGCGAAATGGTAAACCATTTTATCGCTTATGACCCTTTTGTTTCGGTGCATGAAAACCTGGCTGATCCATTTAAGAGCAAGAATTTCCCGAATCCATTTACTTATAGCACAACGATCAACTACACCGTTAACGAGACAAACATAGTGATCATTGAAGTTTATAATGCTTCCGGGCAAATGATCAGACAACTTTTGAACCGGGAATTAACAGCCGGTGAATATTCTGTTTGCTGGGATGGATCCAATAATCATGGAGAACATGCTAAGGGTGGATTTTATTTTTACCAGATCAGTGTGGGAGATAAAACACAAACTGACAAGATGGTTTTGTTGAGATAGGAACTTTTATTATCTCAAGATCAAGTAGGCGGACTTGTGGGATCGAATGTTTTCTATCGCTAAAAAATTCTCTCTAATAATTTTTTCGATTTGATTGGTTGAGCAATTCCCCCTTCTTATCCAGATTACCTTTGGAGGATGCCCTAGTAAAATGGACAATTCATGAAAATCAGAATCTTTTGTGACGACATATAAATCATTTACTTTGGCATAATTCCAAATTTCCAAATCAGAAAACTCTGACATTCCCAATTTGTAAACATGTGCGGAATCAGGGAAGAGGTCAGAAAGTCGCTCTGCCAATTTTGGGGAAAGATTATGGTCGAATAGTAATCGCATCTATACAGCCATTTGTAATTGTTCTCTATCTGCGGCATAGCTGAGGCAGGCAAGAATGTCTTCCCTGGTTAGGTATGGAAAATCTTCAAGGATTTCCTCAGTTGACATTCCTGAGGCGAGATACCCGAGCACATCATAAACTGTGATCCTCATCCCCCTGATGCAGGGTTTGCCACCCCGCTTACCAGGTTCGATTGTTATGATTTTTCTGTAATCCATAATAGTTTAGGAATTTGCATGTTGTTTAAAAACAGTTTATTCTAAATAATTATTATAATAACATAGCAAAGGTAGGGAATTTTTAAGACAAGGTTTAGTCCATCAACACCTGTAGCTCATCGCTGAATGAAAAACCCGGCAGGTTTTGAAAACCTGCCGGGTTTAAAATATTTGAAAAATAAATGGCTAAACTATTTTCTTATAAACAATCGCAACTACACTCACATCATCGCCACCCATATTGATGCTGAGGCCGTAAGGTTTGTCAGCAGGGATGTCGATTTGTGCTTCGCCGGTTTTTCCGGTTAGTTGTTCCCAAACAGTAACTGCCTGGTGAACGCCGGTTCCGCCTGTTGGGTGTCCCCAGCCAACCAGTCCGCCAGTGGTGTTCATGGGTATCTTTCCATCGCGGGCGGTGCCACCAGCATAAATAAAGTCGGCACCTTCGCCATGTTTGGCAAATCCAAGCGCTTCAACAGCCAATACACCGGCAATGGTAAAGCAGTCGTGGGTTTCGATGGTTGCCAGATCGTCGATGGTGATGCCTGCTTTCTTCAGTGCTTTGTGGGCAGCATCTTTGATGGTTTCCATCTGCGTCAGGTCGGTTGGGTTTTTGGTGATGTCGCGTTCTGAAGTTGCAAATCCAACCACCTCAACAGCATCCCTGATATTGATGCCACATTTCAGCAAACCATCTTCCGACATTATTGCAATTGCTGAGGCGGCATCCG
>CAZBDF010000032.1:0-4163 GCA_964490385.1 uncultured Lentimicrobiaceae bacterium
AAAAGGGAAAGGGTGAAACGTTTTGGAAAAGAAGGCTGGTGACCGGTGATCGGTGATCGGTGCCGAGGCAAAGCCTCGTGCATGCTCGAGCATAGCTCGGCATAATTGGTAATCGGTGATCAGTAATGCCTTTCCAACGTTCACAGAACTTGGAAACGTCAGATGACCGATGACGGATGACAGATGTTGGATGTTGGATGTTGGATGTCCGGTGACGGATGATAGATGACCAATAAGTTAAGATAAAGATGTGAATTTATGATTGTCGATTAACGATTTTTAATTTCAGATGTCCCTGACTATCACCTAACAAAAAATCTCACATTGTGATGCCTCTGGCAAAAAATCAGTCCCGCACGTGCGGGATTAATCATCAATCGGAAATAAAACGCTTAACTAATTGACATTGGACAGATGCATGACTTTCCAACGTCCGAAGGACTTGGAAACGTCAAATATCCGATGACGGATGACAGGTGACCGATGCTGGTGATTACTTACCGATGTAATCGGTTGTCGGTAATCGGTAATTGGTAAAGCGTGACTTTCCAACGTCCACCGGACTTGGAAACGTCAATAGAAAAATGCCAATTACCATTTATCGGCTACTTATCAATCTTTCTAATAAGTCTCAGATGCTGTTAGGGTTGCCTGCTCAAATGCTTTTCTGTTAATGTTGATTGGAATTTGATTTTTATCAAAATATTCAATCAGCCAGCGTGTATCGAGGTTGCCTACCAATTCGTAGCCGGTCATCGGGCAACCGCCCACACCATTGATAACTCCATCAAATCTCCGGCAACCATTTTTGTAGGCGGCATCCACTTTCTCGTACCAATTGTGTGCGAGGGTGTGCAGGTGAAGCCCGGTTTCGGCCTTAGTAATCTCTTTTGATAAATGACCAAAAACATCCGCTATCATTTCCGGGCTTGCCGATGCAATAATATCCGAAAAGGCGATCACCTCAATGCCGCGATCTTCCAAAAATTTCGCCCATTTAATAACGAGTTCGGTACTCCAAGGTTCGTTATAGGGTGTGCCAAAAGCCATCGACAAATAAACAAGCAGCTTTTTATTGTTCCTAAGGCAAACATCCTGAAGGCCATCAACAGTTTTTATTGCCCCTTCCAGGGTGGTATTGATGTTTTTCTTCAGGAAGGTTTCTGAAAAGGAAAAGGGAAATCCGATATAAGTAACTTCATCAAAAGATGCAGCTATTTCGCCTCCCTTAACATTTCCAACAATAGCCATCAATTTGGTAGAAGTGTTAGATAAATCCAATAACGACAATACTTCTGCTGTATCCTTCAATTGCGGGATGGCCCGTGGCGAGACAAAACTCCCGAAATCAATCGTATCAAAACCAACCTTCAGCAAATCATTTATCAACTTTGCTTTTTGTTTAGTTGGGATAAATTCAGCAATGCCTTGCATGGCATCACGCGGGGCTTCAATTATTTTAATCATTTACCAAAATAAGATTTAAACTTAAACATAACCCGAAACTCCAAAGTTAATCGTGGAATTACAAAACGCAAAACTTAGAAATTTAAAACTAAACCGCTAAGTTCGCAGAGGGCGCAGAGAAGAATTTATTAACCCCAAACGCTGAACTCATAACATAAACCGCTGAGTTCGCAGAGGGCGCAGAGAAGAATTTATTAACGCTAAACGCCAAACTCTTTTATTTCATATCACCCAAAATGATGGGCAATCCACCTTCTCCACCACCAATAATAACAACTTTTGAATTGGGTGAACTTGCAAGCTGTAATGTTGCTGAAATACCTTTTTCCTGTAGGATTTTGTCAGTAAGCGATGCACTAAGGATCTTGTTGGCAGTAGCCTTTCCCTCGGCATCAATCTTCTGGCGTTCGGCTTCTTTGAGGGCTTTTTGGAGCTTAAACTCGTATTCAAGCGATTCCTGCTCTTGTTTGAGTTTGCTTTCGATGGCCTGTTTAATGGTTGGTGGCAGGATGATCGAACGAATCAATACCTTGTTAACCTGCACATGTTTATCTTGTAAAGTTTCGATGGTCTCGGCGTATATTTCATCCTGGATCACATCTCTCATGGTCGAGTATATTTCTTCGGGGGTATAGCGCCCAATTACACTTCGTGCGGCGGCGCGAAGGCTGGGGATTACTACCCTCTGCAGGTAGGTGACCCCAATTGTACCATGCAATAGTCCTAATTCTGAATATGTGGGTTGGTACCAAACAGATACATCAACGCTGATTTCAAGACCATTAGACGACAATACATTCATGTCTTCGGCAACTTCCTGCTGCCTGGTTTCATACAAATACATTTTATTCCATGGTGCGATAAAGTGAAAACCTTCACCATACGTCTCATCTGTAACGAGGCCTCCGCCAAAGGTTTTGAAAAGTACCCCTGCGTGACCGGCTTGAACGGTTACGGTCATTCTGCTTCCAAATGCAATCAACACGATTACAACAATTACAACAACTGCAATTGGGATGATTTTTTTGAAATTAAGTTCTTCTTGTGCCATAATAATTTTATTTTATGTGAATTATAACTACTGTTTGATAAACCTTAAAACCTAAATGAATTAAGATTTGAGGGTGCAAATGTATAAATGTAATCGGTGGGGGTGATGTTTTTTATTGGATATATTATTGAAGACAAATTTATCCGAAAGGATTTTGACCATTCTAATTGACTTAGAACAAACACAATTTTTATGGAAACAAGAATTTACATAAGTAATGGATTTGAGATACCGGACCTGATTTTTGATACAAAACACAAATCATCTGTTGAAATTATTCAGTTATTTTAGCGGCCTAAAATCTTTGCGATGAAAAAATTCTACATTGTATTCTTTCTTATCAATCTGCTGCTAAGCTTTTATTTTATCGATACCTGGAACAATTCAAACACAACTTCACGTGCTTTGCCCATTGTATCATATTTTGAGCAGGGAAATTTCCAGATTGATAAATACCATGAACTTGTTCTGGATAAGGCATACATCGATGGCCACTATTACACCGACAAGGCACCATTACCTACCTTAATTGTACTACCCGTTTTTGGCCTCTTAAAATGGATTGGATTAATTCAGGCAGTGGATGGCAGCTATTACGGCCCATCCGTTTACATCCTTGGTGGGCTAATTTGCGGCAGTATTCCTTTTGTAATATTCATGCTATTATCATTTGTTGGGATTAAAAAGAATAAGTCTGGGATTTCGCCCGTCCTGCTCTCATGTATGCCATTTTTCGGCTCCTTTATTTTTATTTTTGCCGGAACGTATTTCACCCATATGATGTCGGGGTTTTTGTTGTTGATTGCCTACATCTATTTGAAGAAGTCAGGATTCATATTGGCCGGCATCTTCGCTGGATTAGCCTTTTTATCAGAATATACGATCGCTTTGATTTTTCCTATTTGGGCACTCCAGTTGTGGGTAAAGCAAAAGAGTTTCATCAAAGGATTTTACTTTGGATTGGGAACATTGCCGGCCATAGTCTTCATCCTTGCATACAACTACTACTTTACCGGCTCACCCATTACCATGATGTACAAATTCCATACTTTCCAGGATTTGCACAGCAATTATGGATTTAGCCTTCCTACACTTGAATCGTTGTGGGGATTGAGTTTTAGCAATTATAAAGGCCTGTTTTTTTATGCGCCTTTTCTGTTGTTATCAATGTTTGTCGTTTTTAAGAATAATAAAATCAGTGCCATTGCCAGCCATTACATTACCTGGGTTTCGATAGCCTATTTTTTGGTAATTGCAGGATATTTTGGATGGTGGGGTGGTTGGACTTACGGGCCACGCTTGCTTTTTCCCATTGTAGTACTTCTGTTGTATGAAGGGATTTTGCAGGTTTCAAAATATAAAATCAATAAACCACTATTTTGGACACTAACGCTTTTTGGCTTGACCGGGGCTTTTCTCGCGAAAATAACGGTGTTATATTCCATTCCTACCGAATCCATTCATCCTTTTGTCCAAACCATTTTTCCTGCCGTGGCCAATGGCAGTTTCAACCCAAACAACCTGGCAACGATGATTTTTGGATTGAATCCCTTGCTTGCAGGAATTTTATGGGTTATTTTATTTGTGGGTGGGATGTTGTTTTTGGAAAGGTATGAAAAGGGATGCAAGCCCCGAGGTACGAGGG
>CAZBDF010000032.1:4263-17268 GCA_964490385.1 uncultured Lentimicrobiaceae bacterium
GGGATGTTGTTTTTGGAAAGGTATGAAAAGGGATGCAAGCCCCGAGGTACGAGGGCCTGCCTCGCCGGCAAGGCAGGGATAGCGGCCCTGGTACAAAGATAGTCAGGGTTTGACTTTAAGTCAAGCCCTGACTGCTTACTAAAACCAGGGTAGCCCTGCCTCGCCGGCAAGGTGGGCATCCCATCACTCCGTTCAGGGCTTGACACCCTTAACCTTAACATTTCTTAAGACTACCCCACTCCTGAATACCCTCATTTTAAAATACTTTTGCAGCCAATTTTATAAAAAAAAGTAACTATTTAGTTGATTGATAGATTTGATAAAATTAGAGTCATTTTTCAATAAATAGTCATTGATGGTCATTAGTAGTCATTTGTAGTCATTGATGGTTATAAGTTGTAGTAGTTGATAATATTGCAACAAATGACAGCGTAGCTAATGACGGCAAAGCCCAATGACAATTAATGACAGCGTAGTCCTGCACGTGCGGGAACAATAAAGAATAGTGCTACTAATAAATAGAAAAAATAAACACATAATTCAAATGAAGAAAAAGGAAACCTCCATCGGTAAAAAATATACCACCAGGCAGATCGAAAAAGAGATTAAATATTTAAACCTGCTTGCAGATAAATTCCCAACGGTGCAAACGGCAAGTAGTGAGATTATCAACCTGGAGGCCATCCTGAATTTACCCAAGGGTACCGAACATTTCCTTTCGGATATTCATGGCGAATACGATATTTTTAGCCATGTGTTGCGCAATGGTTCGGGCGTGGTAAGGCAAAAAATTGAGGATGTTTTTAAAAATACCCTCCGTAAATTTATCAAGGATGAACTGGCCACATTAATTTATTATCCCGAACAAAAACTGGCACTCATCGAAAAACGTGAAACCGACATTGAAGAATGGTATGCCGTTACCCTGCAAAGGTTGATTGATGTTACACGTGCCACTGCCTCCAAATACAGCCGTTCGAAGGTGCGAAAAGTTTTGCCGCCTGATTTTGCCTACATCATCGAGGAATTACTGCACGAAAGTCCCAATGCACATAACAAAGAAAAATATTACAGCGGCATCATCGACACCATCATTCGCATTGAGCGGGCCAGGGAATTTATTGTAGCAATCTGTAATCTAATCCAGACTTTATCGGTTGAACGCCTTCATATTGTGGGCGATATTTTCGACCGTGGCCCTTATCCCGAAAAGGTAATGGATAAGCTGCTGGCCTATCACGCTGCCGATGTTCAGTGGGGTAACCATGATGTAATTTGGATGGGCGCTGCTGCCGGTATTAAGGCTGTAATTGCAAACCTGGTTAGGATTTCAGCTAGATACATGAACCTCAGTACCATTGAGGATGGCTATGGAATCAGCCTTTTACCGCTGGCCACATTTGCAATGGATACGTACAAGGATGACCCTTGCGAAATGTTCAAGCCAAAAGTTGCCGAAGGTTCGGAGCCCAGCACTAAAGAGATCAGCATGATCCGCAAGATGCAAAAAGCAATATCCATAATTCAGTTTAAACTCGAAGCGGAGGTAATCAAAAGAAACCCGCAGTTTGAAATGGATGATAGGAACCTGTTAGACTGTATTGATTTCGAAAAAGGGATCATTACCATTGATGGAAAAGAACATGAGCTGCTCGATAAATATTTCCCCACCATCGACCCAAACAATCCATATAAGCTTTCTGCTGAAGAAAATGAGGTGATGGACCGGCTGCGAAGTTCGTTTATGAACAGTGAAAGGTTGAGAAAACATGTGAAATTCCTTTACGCAAAAGGCGGCATGTATTTAAGGTATAATAACAATCTGCTGTTGCACGGATGTTTGCCAATGAATGATGATGGAAGTTTTAGCAGCATGAAGATGGGCGGCAAAATGCTAAGTGGGAAGAACCTGATTGACCAGTTTGATGTATTGGCCAGAAAAGCCTTTTTTACCCGCAACGATAAAAAACCCGACCTCTCGGCCCAGGATCATATGTGGTACTTATGGTGCGGCCCCGAATCGCCATTGTTTGGTAAAAAGAAAATGGCAACTTTCGAAAGGTATTTTATTGCTGACAAGCTTACACATAAAGAGGGGAAGAATGCCTACTTTATTTTGAACGACAACGAAGATGTTTGTAAAACCATACTCAACGAATTTGAATTGGATGCAGAAACTGCTCATATTGTCAATGGCCATGTCCCTGTAAAAGTTAATAAGGGCGAAAGCCCCATCAAAGCCAATGGCAAATTACTGGTAATTGATGGCGGCATGTCGGCAGCTTACCAGAAGGTTACCGGAATATCTGGTTATACCCTCATTTACAATTCGTATGGATTGATTTTGGTTGCCCACGAAGCCTTCGAATCGAGGCAAAGGGCCATCGAGCACGAAACTGATATCCTTTCAAATGTTACTTACCTTGAACAAAACGCGAGGCGCAAAACCGTAGCTGATACTGATAATGGTAAAGCCCTGCATCAAAATATTATCGACCTTGAAATGTTGTTGGCTGCCTATCGTAAGGGATTGATAAAGGAGAAGAGGTAGCCACAAGACAGGGGACTAAAAAAACTATCATAACATAACATTTGTGACATAGAGACATTTTTCGTAATTTTGAAACATGAAACAGAGGATTTATATTGACACTTCAGTTGTTGGAGGTTTTTATGACATTGAATTCATGGAATATACAAGACCTTTTTTTGAAAAAATTAAAAGGGGAGAAATAATTATCATGTATTCAAATCTCCTTGAAAAGGAATTGCAAAATGCTCCAGAAAGAGTTAAGCAAGTAATCAAAGAATTACCCGTCGAAAATATTGAATACATTGAAATATCAGATGAATCAATAGATTTAGCTCAGAAATATATTGATGAGAATGTTGTAGGAAAGACAAGCTTCGAAGATTGCTTACATATTGCTTTAGCTACAATGAACAAAGCTGATATTTTAATTAGTTGGAATTTTAAACACATCGTTAACATGACAAAAATTAGAGGATACAATTCTGTTAACTTAAAATTTGGATACCCTCAAATTGACATTCGTTCACCAAGAGAATTAATCGACTATGAAGACAATTAAAAAATACGAAAAAAAAGATTTCGATGCAGTGAAATTTATGAGAGATACAAGAGATAAAATCTCGAAAGAAATTGCTAACATGACCCCTGAACAAATCAAAGAATATTTTAGCAAAAAAAATCTTATTGAAAGAATAATGCCTAGTGCATAACAGTAAATCGTGGCCCACAGTAGGTTTGCGGTCATCTGGAAAAATGAGTAGAAACGAAAACATACGAAACACCAAAAACCTTACTACAAGTAAACGGCTGCGAGCCATATTGCAAAATGTAGGATTAATATCTTGTTGTACTACTGAAATAGTGAATGAGTGAAAATTTATTTGCTAAATAAAATATTAAGTGTATTTTTGCACCCCATTTTAAGAAAAAAGTCAAAGATTAATAGCATATGTACTTAACTTCAGAAATTAAAAAAGATTTTTTTAAGAAGCACGGCAAGTCAGAGTTTGACTCTGGTTCTTCAGAAGGCCAGGTTGCCCTGTTTACGTTCCGGATCCAGCATTTGACCGGACATTTGAAAAAGAATAAAAAAGACCTCGTAACACGTCGTTCGCTGGTTCTTTTAGTTGGTAAAAGAAGAAAATTACTTGATTATCTGAAAAATACAGAAATTGGACGATACAGGGCAATTATCAAGGAATTGGGAATTAGGAAATAAGATTAATGAAATATCTAATATTTTGTTAAAAAGGCAATTTGTTTTGAATTGCCTTTTTTGTGTTTATATAAGATTGAATTAGAGTAAAAAAATAAATTAGTAGAGAAATGGCGAATAACGCAATTATTAAGAAGTTCGAAATGCCTGATGGATCAGAGATATCCATCGAAACTGGCCGTTTGGCCCGTCAAGCTGACGGCGCCGTAGTTGTTAAGCACGGAAATACCATGTTACTGGCGACAGTTGTTTCGGGCAAAGAGGCACGTGAAGGTATAGACTTTATGCCCCTTACAGTTGAATACCAGGAAAAATATGCATCCACCGGAAGGTTTCCCGGCGGATTTTTTAAACGTGAAGCACGTCCTTCAGAATATGAAATCCTGATTGCAAGATTGGTGGACCGCGCCTTGCGCCCACTCTTCCCGGATGATTATCATGCCGATACACAGGTTATCATCAACCTGATTTCAGGCGATTTAAATACAATGCCCGATTCACTGGCCGCTTTAGCTGCATCTGCTGCACTTGCAGTTTCAGATGTCCCGTTTATGGGACCGATTTCTGAATGCCGCGTGGCTCGCATTGCAGGTGAATGGAAAATTAACCCTCCAATAGATCAAATTGCCGAAGCCGATTTGGATATGATGGTAGCTGCTACCAAAGAAAATATCATGATGGTTGAAGGCGAGATGAAAGAAGTTTCCGAAGCTGATATGCTGGAAGCAATGAAAGTGGCCCACGATGTGATCAAGATGCAATGTGAAGCACAACTTGAGCTTGCTTCGATGGTTGAAAAATCAAAGGTTAAGCGTGAGTACGATCATGAGTTGAACGATGCCGAATTGAAGCAAAGAATGCACGCCGAACTTTATGATAAAGTTTACGCTGTTGCAAAGCAGGGAACTGCAAAGGCCGAGCGGACTGACATGTTCAAGCAAATTAAAGTAGATTTTATTGAAACCCTGCCCGAAGAAGAAGCTGCGGAAAAAGCTGAAATGATTGGCCGGTATTATCACGATATCGAAAAAGAAGCTGTAAGAAACTTTGTACTGGATGAGCGCACCCGTATCGATAAGCGTCAATTGGATGAGATTCGCCCAATTTGGTCAGCAGTTGACTTTTTGCCATCTGCACACGGTTCAGCCGTTTTTACCCGTGGCGAAACCCAATCATTGGTGACTGTTACTTTAGGTACCAAGATGGATGAGCAAATCATTGACGGTGCAATATTCGAAGGCAAGAACAAATTCCTCCTGCATTACAACTTCCCTGCCTTTTCAACCGGCGAAGCACGTCCAAACCGTGGAACGAGCCGTCGCGAAATTGGCCATGGAAACCTGGCCATGAGGGCGCTTAAATATGTATTGCCAGCTGATAATCCATACACTGTACGTATCGTTTCCGATATCCTCGAGTCGAATGGCTCATCTTCCATGGCATCAGTATGTGGTGGAACACTTGCATTGATGGATGCTGGTGTAAAGATTGCCAAGCCTGTTTCGGGTATTGCAATGGGATTGATTGCCGATAGCAAATCAGGAAAATACGCCGTACTTTCCGATATTCTTGGTGATGAAGACCACCTTGGAGATATGGATTTTAAAGTAACCGGAACGCGCGATGGCATTACCGCCTGTCAGATGGATATCAAAGTTGATGGCCTTGCCTATCATATTCTTGAAGAAGCACTTGCCCAGGCACGCGCAGGCAGGATGCACATTTTGGATGAGATGGAAAAAACCATCAACCAACCCAACGAAGATTACAAACCACACGTACCAAGAATTGTACAAATCAGAGTACCCAAAGAATTCATCGGTGCGATTATTGGCCCAGGTGGAAAAATCATCCAGGATATCCAGGCCGAAACAAAATGTACCATCGTTATTACTGAGGTTGACGAAGAAGGTATTGTTGATATTGTAGCTGTTGATAAGAGCTCGATTGAAGCAGCCCAGGACAGGATTAAAGCCATTATCGCTATTCCTGAAGTTGGAGAAGTATATAAAGGAAAAATAAAGAACATCACTACTTTCGGTGCATTTGTTGAAATTATGCCGGGTAAAGAAGGTTTGCTGCACGTTTCTGAAATCGACTGGACACGCGTAGCTAATGTTGAAGATGTGCTGAAAGTGGGTGAAGAGGTTGAAGTAAAACTGATTGAGGTGGATACAAAGACCGGCAAACTTAAACTTTCGCGTAAGGCACTACTTCCAAGGCCCGCACGCCAGGAAGGTGACGACCGTCGCAGGAGTGATGACCGCCCACGCAGGGATGATGATCGCCGCAGGGATGACAATCGCCGTCGTGACGACAACCGTGGCCGTCGTGACGACAATAGAGGAAGAGATAACCGAGGTGGTGGTAACCGCTAGTAAGGATTACTAATCTTTCTTAAACATATTTAAACCTGATAGGTTTTTCGGTGAAATTTTACCGGGGGCTTATCAGGTTTTTTGTTTCATGGAAGGTGTTTTCAGGGACAAGGTTACGAGACTCTTATAGAAATAAGATAACTTGATCTCAGCCAAAGGTGCTGGACACCTAGTTTCAACTTAGATTCTTTTTTGCCTTAGTCGAATTAGAGGATAAATGTATTTTTACAAAAAAAAATCATGAACAGAGCACAGCTTATTGAAGTTATTAAATCGAAAAAATCATTTTTATGCATAGGCCTGGATACTGACCCTGCTAAAATCCCGGCACATTTAAAAGAGTTTGATGACCCCGTTTTTGAATTCAACCGGCAAATCATCGATGCCACCCACGATCTTGCTGTGGCCTACAAACCAAATATTGCATTTTATGAAAGCCTGGGATTGAAAGGGTGGGCCAGCCTTGTAAAAACCATCCGTTACCTCGATAAGTATAAAGATTCTGTTTTCACGATTGCCGATGCAAAGCGTGGTGATATCGGCAATACTTCCGAAAGATACGCTGCTGCATTTTTCGGATCTCCGCCACACGGACTTGGCTTCGATTCGATAACAGTAGCGCCCTATATGGGCCACGATTCGGTAAAACCTTTCCTGAAGTTTAAAGAAAAATGGACGATCCTGCTCGCCCTTACTTCCAATGCAGGTGCTTTTGATTTTCAGAATAAAAAGTTTGAAAACGGCAAGATGCTTTTTGAAGAAGTGCTTGAAAAATCAAAAGCGTGGGGCACACCCGAAAATCTGATGTATGTGATTGGAGCTACAAAAGCAGAGATGCTGACAAGGGTAAGGGAAATTGTGCCAGATTCATTCCTGCTGGTCCCAGGCGTTGGCGCACAAGGTGGTAGTTTAGAGGAGGTCTCGAAATACGGGATGACTAAAGATTGTGGCCTCCTGGTTAATTCGTCTCGTGGAATCATTTATGCCGGTAATGCTGAAGATTTTGCAATAAAGGCAAGGGAGCAAGCCCAGATTTTGCAAGAGCAGATGGGGGCTGCGTTAATGAAGAAGCAGGTAGTTTAGCATTCATATCGTTCCGCAAATATGGCTCGCAGCCGGTTATTCGCCCAATGGCTTTTAGTGATTCGTATGTTTTCTATTCCTACAATTTTTTCAGATTACTGTTAAACGGCTGTGGGTCAGAATTTACAGTTGGCATTTCGTGCTTTTTTTTATTTCCTTTCGTTCTATTGATGAGGTAAAAACTCCTGTCGAAATAATTGATTTAATGATTACGTCAATAACTGGCACGCAAACACTATTACCTATCAATTTCATCCATCTTGCTCTTGATTCGGGAAGTTTAAAATCTTTAGGGAATCCTTGAATCATACAAGCTTCTTCTTTAGTAATTCTTCTATAATTGTCAGAAAAATAGACCTTTTCTAAAAATTGATTTTTGTAGTCTTCATGGTCTTTTGGCTCTAAGTTTTTTAGCGATACATAGTCATTAGTGTCACTTGCCACAAGAGTGGGGAAAACATCCGAAGTTGGCATAAATACTCTGTTCACACCATTTAAACCACTACTGATTTTTGTATTCTTAAAGTCAAATCGTTCTTCAACGCATTTAACACAATCTTTTTCTAATAGTGAATTTATCGTTTCGGTTATCGAAATGCGTTTCACTTTTAAAACTCGTTCTGTTTTGAGATTATCTACAACCAAATAATTATTAGTAGAAAGGTTTAAAAGTTCAAGTTCGTTTTCTGATAAATCTGATTCTTGAAAATCTAATATTTCAAATTGATAGTCGACTTTTTTAAGGATTTCTAAATCCACTAAATCACTCACATCTTTTTTTGTAATACTTGAATTAAGTAATTGAAATTGTCTTAATGACAATGGGTTTCCATCTAATGGACCAAACTGGCTTTTTCGTCTGTTCCTTAGCAATAAAAGGCAAATTTCCTTTTGCCTATCAGTTGTATCTGATATATCCCACGAATGGATGGTGGAGTGTCCGTTTCGTAAATCATTAAAAAGAAAGTAGTCATTAAATCCATTTTTACTTGAAAGGCTCATTTGCTTTGCTTGGACAGGATTATCAAATAAATCTTTCTGAATATGCTCTTCACTCGTATTATTTGGTATTTGAATTCCAAGAATATCTGCTAAGGTTGTTCTCTCTTTAAAGTGTTCTGGTAATCGAAAATTGTCAAAATATTTTTTGTCACGAAAACCAATGATGTAAATTCTAACTCTGTTTTGTGCTACACCATAATCATGAGAATTTATAACATGATAGTTAGCAAAATATCCTGCTTCTCTAATTCTCGCAAGAATGTATTTTAGAGCCTCTTGGTTTCTTGGGTCTACTAAACCTTTAACGTTCTCAAAAATGAATGCCTTTGGTTTAGACTGATTTAATAAAAATATTGTATCGTTCCAAAGTTGTCCTCTATCATCATCAAATCCAAGGTTTCTTCCAGCAATAGACCAACTTTGACATGGAACACCCCCTGTTAAAATATCATGTTTTGGCAACTCTTTTATTTTCGTAATATCTCCAAAATTGGATTCAGGTTCAATATTGTAGTTTTCATAATATGCATTTATTGCGTCTTTATTGATTTCACTAAATCCTGTGCAAGTTCCTCCATTAGAACTTAGAGCCATTTCAAAACCTCCAATGCCTGCAAATAAATCTATGAATGTGAATTTATTAGTCATCTATTGAAGTATTGATTTTTCAAAGTTTTCGGGTGGTTCTATTCCTAAAAACTCACGATAAATTCTTTCACGATATTCTTTGCCCAAAGAATTGATTTCTGAAATAAAGTTTTTATAAGTTCCTTTTCCTCCAATCAATTCCCAAAACTCGTTTCCAATAAGTACAGACTCATCATTGTGCATATCAAACCATCTCATAGGGAAGCTCCAATTATAATCACATTTTTTACCGTAAGGATTGTAAGCAAGTGCGTAAAAAGTGTAATCAACTTTTGCAGGTTTCATTGCCATAAGTTTAAACATCTTTTCCTTGCTTACTTTGGTTTGGTCACTATTTGGCAAAGGTGCTTTTATCTCAAAAGCGTACTTCTTTTTTGTCTTCTTGCTGTCAATGAAAATGTCGCAAACAACTTTCGTGGGAATAGACTTTCCGCCACCTTCCAAAATATACTTAAGTTCTACATCCCAATCTGGCTTTTGTTCATCTTCCCCTTTCTTCTTGTGCTCTAATCTATTCAGCACTTCTTGTATTCTCCTCAATCTCTCAGCACCGACTTCTCCTGTGATAGTTTTACCCATTTCGCAATACCCATGATACTCTTCAGCAACTACTTGCGCTAACTTCTCCCAAACACCTCCAAATGGGGTTACAAATCTTCTTTCAAAATGAGACCCTTTAAATATTTCATCTGGGACTAAAGCTGCATACAATGGCTTACTTGAATGGTGCTTTTCTTTTATAAAAGGGTCTGTAATAAGCACTTTGTCCATAACTTTATCCATGAGTTCTGATACAACTTTGCTTATTCCTTTATTTACATTTTTATTTATCAAGTTTTATTTTATTTTAATGTCCCAAAGATACGAATTACTTTGTCTATTATCTTCATAATAGGTCGTTTTTCCGCATGAATGCCCACTCTGGATGGAGTTTGCTGAAAATCTCAAAACCATATTGTTAGCTTTAATATTTCGGGAATAACCGGGCTGTGGAAACCTTTGACATAAATTTTACCTTCAAGTATTTCCCACACCCCTATCGCAGCTGTTAGAGCCATCGTACGCGACACGGCAGCTTCCGTATCCACACTACCAAAATCAAGCATCCTAGCCCTGATCACTTCCGATTTCCCATCAGGATAACTAGTCAGGAAAGTATTGTGCATCACCATCACTCCTTTAGCCCATCCATCAGATAATATGTATCACATAATTTTCTACTTCAAGCCGCAGACAGCGCAATATTAATAATGCAATGTCTCTTCGTAGGCTTCTCTTTCGTCAATAAACGTGATGCCGTATTCTTCCAATTCTTTCAAAACGGGTTGATAGATTTCTTTTTTGGTGGGTATATGTACACCCGTTAGCCCTACCTTACCCTCGAGGATCAGCTTTGCAGCAATAGCTACAGGTAAACCAACAGTTTTCGACATGGCAGTATGAACATGGTCATCGCCTTCAACTACCATCGACGAAATAATTCTTTCTTTTTTTCCTTCCCTGATATAGGCAAACTGGTGCTGCATAACGATCATGTCCTTGTCGTCCTTGTCGAGATGCCATTTTTCTTCCAACAGGTCCTGAAGTATTTGTGCAGGGGTGGCCTCTTTTAAACCTATTTTTTTATTTTTATCAAATAAACCCAGCCAACGCAGACGGTACATAATTGCCGACTCAGCATCCACACCAACATATTCGGCCAAATTATCCTCCACCGAAATATCCGGCTTATACCTCAGAAATGTTTCGGTAAAATCGCTGTAAGTCATATTTTCTGAATTCTCCAGCGTATAAGTATCATCGGTCATCCCTAACTGAACAAGCACGTTCCAGGTACGTGAATAACCGGGCCGACGCAGCGTTCCACGTACCATGGTCGAAATATTATCCAGGCCATAAATGGATCTGTACTTCAGCGAATTGCGGTTGAAATAGCCTTCAAATTCGCCATAATTGAGAACATTGAAGCGTTGAATCCTGGTAAATAATTTATGATAGGGAATGTGTTTGTACTTTCCTTTTACTATAAGTTGGGCTGTACCCTGACCGGCAAGAACAACATTTTTTGGTGCCCAGGTAAATTTGTAATTCCATGGATTATTGTCGTACTTCGGTGCAACCAACCCGCCTGTATAGGATCGGAAAGAAAACAACTCTCCACCTTCATCCCAAATTTTATCGATAAGCTGCATGGCCGACATATGGTCGATACCAGGATCAACACCAATTTCATTTAACAACAGTACCCCGGCTTCTTTGGCTTCAGCATCCAAAGCCGCCACCTCGGGCGAAACATACGAGGCCGTAACCATGGGCGTTACTTGCTTTATGCACTCTTTTGCAACAATGATGTGCATTTTTGCGGGCAACATTGAAATTACAAGATCTGCTTTCTTCACCTCTTCGCGGCACTGTTGCCCGTTAAAAGCATCAAACTTAATTGCAGAACCATTTGGGCTGCCATTGACTTTTCTCCGGGCAAGCTCTTCATCAATATCTGCAACCTTAACTTTCCAATCGTATTTATCTGAATGATCGAGCAAGTATTGAATGAGGGTTGATGCCGATAATCCGGCTCCTATTACGAGTATATTTTTCATGCTTTTTTTTGTCGATAATTATTTTAAATGCTCTTCGATGTATTGAAATTTTGGGGTAAGCTTTCCCTGGTATAGTATCATCGCACCTTTGATTTCTTCGGGCAGATCGAGCGCGTTAAAAGCAACAGTATAATCGGCTGAAGCTATTGCCGGAACAAATTTTTCGAGCGCAGCACCAAAGCTTTCCGACGATTCACGGGGCAACTCACTGGGTAAAATATCCACAGCCATCATAAGGATTCCGTACCCTTCAAAACCCATGGTAGGTTCACGTTTTATTGGATCGTAAACAAATATCGGATCTTCAATTTCGGTTCCCTTGTGCAGAAATTCGATAGAACCATCAGGGTCGCAGGTAACATCGCCAATGACCTTTAATTTTGGTTCGCCTTGTGCAAACTGATCTGCAATATAATCTTTGGTAATGAGGCGGGGATAGCGGTCGTCCCAGTACATGCAGTTCATTAAAATGGTGAGGTGAGGAGGATATTTTTCGAATTGATTTTTGTATTTTTCGGGATGGTTATAATAGTCTGACAATTCAAATTTATGATTTAAGTCGATTGGTTCGGATAAATCCCCTTCCTTAAAAACTATTTTATAAACTACCTTGTTCGAATAATTGCCGCTCTCCTTTAGCTTTAATAATTCGGCAGGTGAAATTTCAACCGAAGGCATAAGACTTGCGATATACTGCGCACCCTGGCTAACGTTGCCATAGCCTGTAAATCCAATGGTAAGTGGAGCGAGTTCTTCGGGCAAACCATTGGCCTTGATCTCCTCCCCTACAGCAATTACATCCTGTTCGGCTTCCGCCAATGAATTGTACTTATGCGATTGTTTAATCGTTGTAAATGGCGATTCCACACCTTGTGTTTTCAACCTTTGCCCCAGTGACCAAAATGAGTTAATCATCCCTGCCAATCCGGCAAACCTGCCAAAAAATATTAATCTTCGGCCTTTGTTGTCTTCAATTTTTTCATATTCAATCAGGTTACATTTCTTCGCCATCATTTGCCTGAGCATGGGCATATTGTAAGACTGGCCTTTGATTACATGTGAAAAAAAGATGTAGGTATTGTTTTCTTCGAAAAAGGAAATGGGCATTTCCTTTACTCCAAAAATCACATCACGGTCAGCAAGCGAATCCGTAACTACTGCCCCGGCATCCTTAAATTCCTGATCAGCAAATATCCTTTTGGCTGAACTTTCAACAGCAAAATCAAATCCCTGTTCTACCAATTTTTTAACGTAAACAGGAGGCAAAGCCACCCTGCGCTCCATCACGTATTTATCTTCGTGCCTGATTCCAATCTTATGGTTCATTACAATAGTTTTAGGTTATAGATAAGTCGGCAAACATACAAAATTTGAATTGCGAAAATCAAGCACAACCTAATATAAACCGAGTTTAAATTATAACTGGCAAAAGGCAGATATCAAGCTCTCATAAAACAACGAAAACTAAGGTGTTATACTTACAAATAATTAGCCGATCTTTTGAATGTCAGCACAATTTTTACATCAAAACTGCATTTCAGATAA
>CAZBDF010000033.1:0-8212 GCA_964490385.1 uncultured Lentimicrobiaceae bacterium
GGGCATCCCGATTAACAATCGGGAGGGTCACTGGTTCGAACCCAGTATCTCCCACATTACATTAACCACTTCATTTGGAGTGGTTTTTTTTGGATATGAGTTACTATTTCTACATCCTTTATTCAGAAAGCCTTGATAAATTTTACATCGGTCACACTTCCAATATTGACGAAAGGCTTCGTAAACATAACACCAACCATAAAGGATTTACCGGAAAGGCAAGTGATTGGGCAGTAGTTCTCACAGAAATTTTTGAAAGCAAATCTGAAGCTTATGCCCGAGAAAGAAAAGTTAAGACCTGGAAAAGTAGGATCAAAATCCTTGAACTCATTGAAAAAAGTTCAGGGCATCCCGATTAACAATCGGGAGGGTCACTGGTTCGAACCCAGTATCTCCCACGTTAAAAATAAGTGCATTAAGCCGTTCTATTCCAAGAACGGCTTTTTTATTTGCACACAACTTGCATTCTAAAATCACAATATTTTTAATGCACTGCAACATACTTTATACTCTTTGTTTTTAAATGACTAAAGAAATACGGTGTTAATTCAACTTGTTTCATCCCGGGCACTTGCATAAATTTTATCTTGATCACACCACTAGTACTAGCAATTTGCAGCTTTTATACATTGCCGCAAAAATGTTACAAATCAATTTTCCTTTCCTTAAAGGCTATTTCATACTTTTGTAGAATAAATACAGTGAGGTATTGAAGAATTTAACCAATAGGATATTTCTGATATTGCTTTTATCCACCATTTTTTTGGTGGCTTGCAATATTACGCGCAATGTGGGCGAAGGGGAGTTTCTATTGGACAAAAACAGTGTTCATCTTGATAAAAGCAATACCGGGTTAAAGGACATAAATTTCTCTCCTGATAACCTAAATGGGATCATCCAGCAAAAGCCCAATAAACGGTTCCTTAGGGTCATCCGTCCCGGCCTATGGATGAATAGTTATGCAGCCAAGGGTAAGCAAACAAAATTTAAAAACTGGCTTGACAGGAATATGGGCAGGGAGCCGGTTATTTTCGATCCTTTTATGGTTGACCGTTCCATCGATCAAATGGAGCAATACCTCAATAATTTCGGCTTTTTTAATTCTGAGATCAATAGCGAAGTCATCACAAAAAATAAGAAAGCAAAGGTCCGTTACAACATCAGCCTCAGCCGGCCTTACACTATAAAAGATATTTTTTACCAGGTTAAGGATACTGCCCTCCTTGATCTGGTGATTGAAAATGAGAAGGACCGTTTGGTGAAACGAAATGATATTTACAATGCGGACTTATTAGACGATGACCGGTACCTAATCACAAAATATCTGCGCAACAATGGATATTATTATTTTTTGCCCGAGTTCATTTACTACGAAGTTGACAGTGCTTTTAATCAGCATGCTCTTGATATTTACCTCAATATCAAACAGGTTGAAATAGCCAGCGATACCAATGCTTCTGTCATTATCAAAAAAAATCATCAAAAGTATTTTGTCCATCAAATTGCTATCAACTCTAATTTTGATCCTTTAAAAACGGACACTTCAAATATGCTCGTTTATCGGAATCCAAACCCTGATAAGGGGATCAACCAGTTCTTGTTTTACTATCGTGATAAACTAAAAATAAGGCCTAAGGCGATCAGGAATTCGATTTTTATAAAACCCCTGAAATTGTATAGCGAAAAAAGCGAAAAAAATTCCTTCAAACAACTAAGCAGTTTGCCCCTTTACGGATACACCCAGTTTGAATTTAGTCCGGTGCTGGATATTACAAATGTCCCGGATACCTTTAACAAATACCTCAATTGCGCCATAAATTTAACACGCAGGCCCGTGCAATCTTTTTCAATTGAAACGGAAGGTACTACATCGGGCGGGAAATTAGGAATGGCCGGAAACTTTGTTTATCAAAACCTGAACATCTTTAGGGGAGGTGAGGTGCTTACAATTAAACTGAGCGGCGGTTTCGAGTGGCAGCAAGGTGGGCAGGCCGATGACAAAGTATTCCTGTTTTTCAATACTTTTGAAACCGGAGTTGAAGCAAGTTTGGATTTTCCGAAGTTCCTTTTGCCGATTTCCCAGGACAGGATACCAAAACTACTTCGGCCACGGACAACCATAAAAACCGGGTTTAATTACCAAAACAGGCCTGATTACGAAAGGTATGTGACCAATCTATCGTTTGGCTACAACTGGCGGGCAAAAGAGTTTGTAAGCCACAGCCTGATCCCTGTCGAAATAAATTCAGTTTCAATCTTTCCTGATTCGGCATTTATTCAAAAAATTGATGAGTTGAACGACCCCAGGTTGAAAAATCAATATACCGATCACTTTATCATGGCACTGAAATACAGCTACATTTTTAATAATCAACAGAGGGACAAGGTGAAAAACTTTTCCTACTTCAGATGGAATATCGAAACTGCGGGCAACTTTCTAAACCTGATCAAAAACTTGTCGAATGCCACAGAAAACGAAAATGGGGTGCTCACGGTCTGGAATATCCCCTATTCGCAATACGTACGTACCAGTGTTGATTACAGGTACTATTTTGCCTTCGATAAAGACAATACCCTCGTTTATAGAAATGTTTTTGGCATAGGCATCCCCTATGGCAATTCAGCCGACCTGCCTTTCGAAACCGGTTTTTATGCAGGTGGGGCCAGCGATATGCGCGGGTGGAGATACCGGACCTTAGGCCCCGGTTCATTCACCGATTCAAGTGGTGCTTATTTCGAACGCATGGGCGATATTACGCTACAATTCAACCTTGAATACAGATTTCCTATATACAGTTGGTTTAAGGGTGCTGTTTTTACAGATATTGGAAATATATGGTTGCTAAATGAAAGTACCACATTTCCGGGAGGTAAATTTGAGTTCGATCAATTCCTGGGAGAACTCGCCATTGATGGTGGCCTTGGTATCAGGCTTGACCTTAGTTTTTTTATTTTCAGGATTGATGCTGCAACTGCCCTGAAAAATCCGGCCTATCCATCAGGGGATCGCTGGCGTTTTAATTCTTTGCAGCTCAAAAATGTAATCTGGAATTTTGGTATTGGATACCCTTTTTAGTGGGGACAATGATAAAATGCGAGAATGTGAGAATGTAAGAATGCGAGAATGTTGAGCGCAGCGAAATCCCGCCTATGCGGGGATTGAATGCACAATTAGGTGAATGAAGAAAGTATGGGAAAAGGAAATAGATTGCCCGCCTTGTCGGCGAGGCAGGCAAACTGTTAGAATATCTGTCAGATTTTTTATTAAACATGGAACGCAAAACTCGCAACCCGAAACATAAAACGCCTAACACAAATGACCATCCGCACCGTTGAAGATTTGATTTTTAAAAACTTCCCCTTCGTTCCTACCGATGGGCAGCGGATATTGATATTGGCGCTTGCCGAGTTTATTTTGCACCGAAATAAGAATGAACTCTTTCTTTTCAAGGGATATGCCGGTACAGGAAAAACTACTTTACTCAGCGCACTTGTGAAAGCGGCTCCGCAGATTGGGGTAAGAACGGTGCTGCTGGCACCAACCGGCCGTGCTGCAAAAGTGTTGGCAGCCTATTCAGGGAAGCAGGCTTTTACGATCCATAAAAAGATTTATCAGCCCCGCACTTCACCGGATGGCTCCATCATCATGCACCGCATGGACAACCTTCATAAAAATACTATTTTCATTGTTGATGAGGCATCGATGATTTCGGGCAGCAATTCTATTTCCGAAAGCCGTTTTATTGCCAAATCGGATTTATTAACGGATTTGATTGAGTACGTATACTCCGGTGAACGATGCACGCTTTTGCTCATTGGGGATGTAGCACAATTGCCACCGGTCGGACTTGATGTTTCGCCGGCAATGGACGAAAAATATTTGACGACAGGATACGATCTTTCAGCCAGGAAATTTGAACTTACCGAGGTCATGCGCCAGTCGATGGATTCGGGGATTCTGGTTAACGCCACCCGGCTGAGGCTTTTGTTGCAACGAAAAACCTACAAACAGCCCCTTTTCAATATCCAACGATTTACCGATATTCAATGGATCGATTCATCACAATTGGAAGATGAATTAATGTCGGCACATTCCGATTACGGAGATGATAAAACGATTGTGATAACCCGTTCTAATAAAAGGGCAAATATTTATAACCACGAAATCAGAAACAGGATTTTGTTCCGCGAAGAAGAGATTGCTGCCGGCGACTATATGATGGTGGTAAAGAATAATTATTTCTGGTTGCCATCTGATTCAAAAGCCGGTTTTGTAGCCAACGGTGATATCATCGAAATCCAGAAAGTAAAGGGTATCGAAGAACTTTATGGTTTTAAATTTGCTGAGGCTATCATTCGCCTGACCGACTATCCCAACGAACCTGAGCTGGAAGTAAAGCTATTGTTAGATACCATCAATACAGAGTCCGCCTCACTTTCCTACGCTCAGAACCAGCAGCTATTTGAGGAGGTTAGCAAAGACTATGACGATATTAGCAGCAAAAGGCGCAGGGCCGAAAAGGTGAAAAACAATCCCTTTTTCAATGCCCTTCAAGTGAAATTTGCCTATGCATTAACCTGCCACAAAACCCAGGGTGGGCAGTGGGATACCATATTTATCGACCAGCCTTACCTTCCCGAAGGCAAACTCGACCGTTCATTTCTTCGTTGGTTATACACGGCCATCACCCGCGCCAAAAGCAAAGTTTTTTTGGTGAATTTTACTGAGGACTTTTTTGATCGATCAAAATAGCTGGAAACAAATATTACGAAAAGTTGTTTTGAGTCCCAAGCCTCGAAAAAATGAGCCTCCAGGTGAAATGGTAAAGAAGAAGTAGATTTCTCCCTGCGGTCGAAAAGACAGGGCTTCATCCGGGTGTGGTGTGGGTAGCGGAACATCGGGCGCAGAGCGCCCGATGTTCCGCTACCCCCCAACTACATTACTGCCCTGTCTTTTCGATGGAGCGCAGCGACTGAGAAATCTATTTTTCGTTTTTAGTTAGCCCATTAAAATCACTTGTCATTATTGTTCATTGTTTACAACAAATGACGGCGAAGCCTAATGACAACTTAATGACGTGCACAGCACGAATGACACTTTAAGCGCATATGACCTTGATTGACAGCAAAGCAAAATGTTAAATATTATAAAATCTACGCCATTTCTTTTGCCTTATTTTCTGCTAAGTGATTTATTTTAAAAAACTTAATCTGCAATAGCAATACAATCTATTCCACATATTGTGATTTGTAGAAAGTAAAAAACATACTTTTGTAGTTTTAACACAAGCACTTAACTAATGGATAAATTCTCCTATTTGGGCAATGCCGACCCCAACATGATCGAAGAGATGTTCGAACGTTTCAAAGCTGACCCGGAATCGGTGGATGAAAGTTGGAAAAAATTCTTCCAGGGCTTTGAGTTTGCACAAGCATTTTATGCTTCAGCTCCCGCAGCCAGCGGATCAGGATACCCTTCCGAATTTAATGTCATCAATCTCATAAATGCCTACAGGCAGCGAGGCCATTTGTTCACCAAAACAAATCCTGTTAGGGTCAGGCGTCAATACCGGCCGACTCTGGATATCGAAAATTTCGAGTTGAAAGAAGCCGATCTGAATAAGAAATTTCAGGCGGGCAATGAAATTGGTATCGGCGAAGCCAGCCTGAGCGACATTATCTCCTATCTTGAAGAGACCTATTGCAAAAGTGTTGGTGCCGAATTTATGTTTATCCGCGATGTAGAAATATTGTCTTGGATCAGGGCCAGCATGGAGCGGACCAAAAACGCAATGCCTTTTTCGAAAGAGGATAAAATCTACATTTTGAAAAAACTTTCGCGTGCAGTTAACTTCGAAAAGTTTATCCACAAGCGTTTCCCCGGCCAAAAGCGTTTTTCGCTCGAAGGTGCCGAAGCTTTGATCCCAGCCCTGGATGCGATTATGGAAAAAGGTGCCGACCTTGGTGCCAAAGAATTCGTGATTGGCATGCCACACAGGGGCAGACTCAACGTGCTTGCGAATATCATGCGTAAATCTTACAGTGATATTTTCGCTGAATTTGGTGGCAAGGAATACGAAGACGAGGCCTTGCTTGGTGACGTGAAATACCATCTTGGATATAATTGTGAACGGACAACTACCACCGATAAAAAAGTTAAACTCACTTTATCTGCCAATCCTTCCCATCTTGAAGCTGTGGGCCCGGTGGTTGAAGGTATTGCACGTGCAAAAATAGATGATCTCTACCAGGGAAATTCAAGAAAAGTAGTGCCTATCATCATTCATGGAGATGGTTCCATTGCCGGACAGGGCGTTGTGTATGAGGTTTTGCAAATGTCCCAATTGAAAGGCTACAAAACCGGCGGTACCATTCATGTGGTGGTAAATAACCAGATTGGTTTCACAACCAATTACCTCGATGCCAGGTCGAGCACTTACTGTACCGATGTGGCCAAGGTGGTGCAGTCGCCGGTTTTCCATGTAAATGGCGACGATGTGGAAGCACTTGCTTACACAATTCAGTTTGCCATGGAATTCAGGGATAAATTTCAGCAGGATGTATTTATTGATTTGTTGTGCTACCGGAAGTATGGCCACAACGAAGGAGATGAGCCCAGGTTTACGCAGCCGCTGCTCTACAAGGCCATCGAAAAACATCAGAACCCTTACGAAATCTACGCCAATAAATTGCTTAAAGATGGTGTGGTAACTGAGGAATATCTTGCAGATTATGATGAACGGGTAAATGCCAAACTCGACAATAACCTTGAGAAGTCGAAACTTCAGGAGAAAACAAATATCAAGACCTTTATCGACGAGCATTGGGGAGGCATTAAAAAAGCGACTAATAAGGACTTTTGCTGCTCGCCTGATACAGGTGTCGATAAGGCAGTTTTGCTGGATATTGCGAAGCGGCTTACTGCTTTGCCCGAAGACAAAAAATTCTATCGAAAGATTTCCAAACTTCAGCAGGATCGCAACAACATGGTTTTTAAAACCAACAAGTTGGATTGGGCTATGGGCGAATTGTTGGCCTATGGCACGCTGGTTAACGAAGGCCATGCCGTAAGGTTAAGCGGTCAGGACAGTGAGCGCGGAACATTTTCGCACCGTCATTCGGTGTTGACTGTTGACGAATCGGAAGAAAAATATATTCCGCTTCAACACATCAGTAAAGACCAGGCCAAGTTTGAAGTTTATAATTCACCACTTTCAGAATATGGAGTATTGGGTTTTGAATATGGTTACGCCCTCGAAACCCCAAAAAACCTTACCATTTGGGAAGCCCAGTTTGGTGATTTCAACAATGGTGCGCAAATTATTTTCGACCAATATTTAAGCAGTGCCGAAGACAAATGGAATGTGATGAACGACCTGGTGATTTATTTGCCACATGGTTATGAAGGCCAGGGGCCTGAGCATTCCAGTGCAAGAATAGAAAGGTTTTTAACCTTATCTGCCGAAAACAATATGCAATTGGTAAATTGCACCACGCCCGCAAATTTATTTCATGTTTTGCGCAGGCAACTTCACAGGGATTTCCGCAAGCCACTGGTGATCTTTACACCAAAAAGCCTGCTGCGTCATCCGCTTTGCGTTTCGCCCATCGAAGATTTGAGTGCTGGTGGGTTTAAGGAATTGATTGATGATCAGCTTGCCGATCCTGAAAAAGTGGCCCGTATGGTATTTTGCTCAGGAAAATTGTATTACGATTTACTCGAAGAACAAACAAAGAATAAGCTGGATTATGTAGCCGTAATCCGTATTGAACAACTCTATCCTTTACCGGAGGAACAATTGAAAAAGCTCTTAAAGAAATACCATAAAGCCACCAGTTATATTTGGTCGCAGGAAGAGCCAATTAATATGGGAGCCTGGTATTTTATGTCACAGAATTTTCCTGACGTGCAATTGCAAGCAGTTGCGAGGCCGGCCAGTGGTAGCCCGGCAACAGGTTCATCAAAGTTTCATATCATCAGGCAGCGGAAGATTATTGAGAAGTCATTCCAGGAATGTGACTGCCCCATGGTGATGGAGGAGTGCCGGATGATCTGTATTGGTAACCGTTGGAAATCATTTGCAAAGGATCCTAAAAAAGTAATCGAAGCAAATTTTGAACATCGTTTGAAGTAGGTTCAAATGGTTTCCATAATAATGCTATACCAAATCGAAAGAGATAAATAATATAAGACTTTGTTACAAGTTGCAGG
>CAZBDF010000033.1:8312-17230 GCA_964490385.1 uncultured Lentimicrobiaceae bacterium
GTTACAAGTTGCAGGGTCCATGAAACTTGCAACTTGAAACCTGTAACGGGTTTATAAAGAAAACATAAATAAAATGAATATAGAAATTAAAGTTCCCAGTCCGGGCGAATCCATTACACAAGTTCAACTTGCAGCATGGCTTGTTGCCGATGGTGATTATGTTGAAAAGGATACCGAAATTGCTGAGATCGATTCCGACAAGGCAACATTGAGCATCAGCGCCGAAGAGTCAGGAAAAGTAAAACTATTGGTAGAAGAGGGCGATACCATTGATGTAGGTGTGGTAATGTGTACTATCGACACTGATGCTGAAGGCGTGCCCAAAGCAGCCAAAAAAGAAGCTGCACCTGCAGCAGAACAAAAGCAGGAAGCGAAAAAGGAAGAAACTCCAAAGGTGGCTGAGGCTACTAAGCAAAAAGTTACTGAAGCCGAACCAAGTGGGGTACATATTTCTCCATTGGCAAAAAAACTGCTCGAAGCAAATAATTTGGGTGAGCAGGACCTGGTGGACTTTTACAAGAAAATCCGTATTTCCAAAGGAGATGTTGTTCAGTTTTTGGATGACAAGCAAAATATTCAACCTGCTGCAGGAGCTTCCTCAACAACTCCTTCATGGGGTGGAACACGTGATGCTGACAGAAAAAAAATGACCATGCTGCGTTTGAAGCTTTCCGAAAGGCTGGTGAAAGTGAAAAACGAAACCGCTATGCTCACTACCTTCAACGAGGTGAACATGACTCCAATCATGGATATCCGTAAAAAATACAAGGAGTTGTTCAAAGAGAAATTTGGTGTTTCCCTGGGATTTATGTCTTTTTTTACAAAAGCTGTTACCGAGGCTTTGCAACATTTCCCACAGGTTAACGCCATGATTGACGGAAAAGAATTTGTTTATCATAACTATGCAGATGTTGGTATCGCGGTAAGCGCTCCCAAAGGCTTGATGGTGCCTGTAATTCGCAATGCCGAAACTTTGATGCTTCATGAAATTGAAGCCGAAATAAAAAGACTGGCCATCAAGGCCCGCGATGGAAAACTCACCATTGATGAAATGACTGGCGGAACCTTTACCATCACCAACGGTGGTGTGTTTGGTTCGATGATGTCAACGCCAATCCTCAACCCTCCACAAAGTGCTATCCTGGGTATGCACAATATTGTTGAGCGTCCTATTGCTGTAAACGGGAAAGTTGAAATCCACCCGATGATGTACCTTGCTATGTCCTACGACCACCGCGTCATTGATGGCCGCGAAAGTGTTGGTTTCCTTGTAAAAGTAAAGGAAATGCTGGAAACCCCGGAAAAGATGTTGTTTGCTGGAAGTGATCCGGTAAAGGTGCTATTAGGCGTTTAGCATTTGGCGTATGGCGTTGAACGTTTGGAGTTAAGCGTTGAGCGGTTGGGTTGTTTTGCGTTCGATGTTGAGAGACCTTTCAGTGTCATGTCAATTGTGAAATTTTGGATTATTTTGACGTTTCAATGTCCGCCAGCCGGCGGACGATTGAAAGTCAGGGTATTGACATTGAAACGTGCGGAGCACTTTCAATCGTCATAATATGTTTGACATTACACGAGGTTTTTACTCAAAACAGTGTCACTCTACTCAGGAGTGGAAGTAGGTATTCATAGATTGAAACCTGGAAGGTGGGACGTTAAATCTGAATTTCATTTCTTCGTCCCAGTTTTTAATATTTCGATATTTACCTTATTTTTCATCAGAAAATCATTTTAGTAAGTTAGATTTCTCAGTCGCTACACTCCATCGAAATGACAAAGCTCATAACTGGTCAGGTAGGGAAAGGGAAAGCGGACGCGGAGCGTCCGCTTTCCCTTTCCCCTAATTCCAATAAGTTACAACTTTGTCATTTCGACCGAAGGGAGAAATCTCTTTGTAAAAAATCTTGAAGAAACTCAAAACGCTGAACTCAAAACGCTAAACGCGTCTCGCTCTCGTCATATGCCTTTTACCCGGTGGCCCGGGAATTCTTTCCACTTCAAAACCAGCTCTTTTTAGTTTTCTCCGGATTTCTCCCTTCGCCGAATAGGTTGTTAGGATTCCACCTGAGAGCATTGAAGATGAAGTTTTCTGAAAAATTTCATCCGTCCACAATTCGGGTTGAACATCCGGCCCAAAAGCATCAAAGTAAACCAGGTTGAATTGTTGCCGGTTTAAATCTAATTCTTCAATTTTTGATTTGACTTTAGTAAGGAAGAATCCCGGTCTAAGTTCATGTTTCTCGTTCCATGAACATTTATGCATTTTGTGGAATAGCTTTTTTGTAGATGGATCGTCCGTATAGTTCAGCTTCTCAATGATTTTATCATCAAGCGGAAAAGCTTCAATGGCAGTGTAATTTACTGTTTTCCCCTTTGTGTTGATCAAGGTTAATAGTGCATTCAGCCCTGTTCCAAACCCGATTTCCAGCAAATGGATTTCATCAAATTTTTGCAATGCAGGTTTTAAGCCTGCTTCAATAAATACATGCTCCGATTCGGTGAGTGCCCCAAAAGTTGAATGGTAGTGCTCATCTAATTCTGGTACAAATAAGGTTGGGGAACCATCGTTTGTGGTGCGTATTTCTGCTTTCATTATTTGTTGTAGTGTAAAAGTAAGTTTAGGATGGGATATGAATAATCGTGTTCGGATAAAATCTGTCCATTTGTTGAAAGGACAAAAAAACTGGTTCCATTTGCAGCCAGTATGGTCTGGCTGATATCTTCCCATTTTAGGATTTCCGGTGAAAGGGAAGTAGTAAGCAACGACATACTTTTCTGGTAATCGTATAAATAGATTCCGCCTTCAAGGCCAAGGAAGGTGAGGTTCTCGCTGATGTTGACGGCGCATTTCAATTTTTCATCGGGCAGTGAAAAAGGTTGGTAAGGATTGGTAATTAATCCCGTTTCCGGATCTAAAAGTTTAGTTTCAATGTGTGAGTTTTGATTATTGCCAAATACCAGCACCTTTTCATCTTCAAGGGCTTTCAGGTGTATTGGTTTAATCAGGAGCTTAGTTTTGCTGTTGCTTACCCCCGAAGCCAGAAAGTAAGTTTCCAGCCAATATTCAAAAACATTACTCCTCGAAGTTGAAGACACTACCAAAAGGTTTCCTGAATGGCACATCAGGTTTGGGAAAGTAAGCCCATCGGCATGGGTAGTAAAAATAAGGTCACCCGAAGGATTATAGCCATTAATCTCTCCGCTATAAAATCCGGCGTAAAGCACCTCATTGATTTGCTGAAGAAAAGTAAAATAGGGCTGCACCGGGTTAGCGACGATGGGTACATCCCATTCAAAGCTAAGGCTGTCAGTATTAAGCGCGGTGAGGTTTCCTGAGTTTTTTCCGGCCAGGAAAAAATTTCTGTTGCGTGAGTCAATGGCCGACCCGGCATAATTCCCTGCCATTATTTTAATTTTCTCACCTGTTAAATCAATACCCAGTTTTTCAATTCCCGTTTGATTTGCTGAAACCTCACTTACGATAAATACCCCTTCGAACGCTCTATGAATACCTTCAATGTAAATACTTCGATAGGTGTTTACCGTTCCGGATTGGTCAGTAACCTTAAAATACAAATAGTAATTGCCTGATTCCAGGTATTCGTAGACAAGCAAAAAATGCAATGTGGCCTCAACATTTGTTTCAAAACTTGAAACAACCCAAGGATTTATTGGCGATGCCGGGCTGTAATTTGCATCGAGCAGCGAAATCCGCAAACCTACTTCCGGCTGTTGCGATTCAATCAGAAGTTTAATTTCGATGGTATCGAAAACCTGAAAAGAAGTATTGGCCGCTGGTGATAGGATGTTGATCTTCGATGGGGGAGGGGTTTCATCTTTTTTGCATGATGCAAATAAAACGATACAGAGAAAAACCAATAGATATGTAACAGCTTTTTTCACAAATTTTATATTGTTCAACGAAAAAACACTAAATTTACTCTTTCAATCTGAAAAAGTTTAAAAAAATGCTACAAAAATTAAATCTCGAAAACGTATTGTTTCTTGACATAGAAACTGTTCCGCAGCATTCTACTTACGCTGAAATGCCCGATAACCTTAAGAAATTGTGGGATATCAAAGCCGATCGACTGTCGAAGCCGGGTGAAGAAAAGAGCACCCAAGAGCTTTACGGACGGGCTGGCATCTATGCTGAATTCGGAAAAATTGTTTGTATTTCAGTTGGATTTATGAATGGTGTTGAGTTCAGGCTTAAATCTTTTTTTGGTGATGATGAGAAGATTTTATTGGAGGAGTTTTCGGCTTTGCTCAACAAACATTACAACACTGCACAGCATTTGTTGTGTGGGCACAACAGTAAGGAATTTGATTTCCCCTACATCGCCCGCAGGATGCTGGTCAATGGATTGCCCATTCCTCAAATTCTGAATCTGCAAGGAAAGAAACCGTGGGAAATACAACACCTCGATACAATGGATTTGTGGCGATTCGGCGACTATAAAAACTACACATCCCTCAGTTTGCTCACTGCCATTTTCGATATCCCAACACCCAAAGATGATATTGACGGTAGTATGGTAGGCGAAATTTACTGGAAAGAAAAAGACCTAGAACGCATCGCCATATATTGCCAGAAAGACACACTTGCAGTTGCACAGATTTTGTTGCGGTATATGGGCAGGCCCTTGATTAAGGAAGAGCATATTGTGTTGCCGCAGGTGAGTGAAGAGTGATTGGTGAATTGTGAATTGTGAATGGTGATTTGTAAATAGAGGGAGATAAAACAGTATTATCGGGCAGGAAAAATGATTTGACAATAGCAAGTTCAAAGTTTTTCTATCGACTCAAAGATACAATTCCAGGTTCATATTTATTTTTTTTCTAAAAATGCAGTGCAAACTTTGAACGGATAGCAGCGACGCACGAGAGTAATAAAAAAAATATAACACTTACATCATGTCAGATTACAAAAAAATTGCAGATGAAATGCTTGACAAAGCCATTCTGGCCGGGGCAATGTATCATCAGTTCAACCAGGAACAAACCGATCATATTGTTGATAAAGTATTTGAAGCCGGTTTTGGTGCGAGGGTTAGCCTGGCAAAAATGGCTGCCGAAGAATCTGGGCTGGGCGTGTGGCAGCACAAAGTGATTAAAAATGTAGTGGCCACCCAACTTGTTTACGAAAGTATCAGGCACGAAAAAACTGCAGGTGTTATTTCTGTTGACTACAAGGAGGGAATCATGGAAATTGCCCAACCCATTGGCCCTATTTTTGGGATTGTGCCCATCACCAATCCAACGTCAACAGTTTTGTTCAAGATCTTAATCTCACTGAAATCTCGGAACCCAATTATTTTTAGTTCACCAAAGCGTGCCCCTGAATGTTGCAAAAAGGCTGTCGAGATTTGCTATGAGGCCGCTTTGAAGGCCGGTGCCCCCGAAGATTGCATCCAGATTTTGCCTGAAACAAACAGGGATTTAACCCATGAAGTGATGACTCACCCAAAGTTGGCCTTGATTCTGGCGACTGGTGGAACCGGGCTGGTACATGCTGCATATAGCTCAGGGAACCCTGCTTTAGGTGTGGGGCCGGGCAACGTTCCCATTTTTATCGATACCAGTGCCGACATTCCTTTTGCTATTGAAAATATCATCAATTCAAAAACCTTTGATAATGGCACCATATGCGCCAGCGAGCAATCTGTGATTTGCGAAAAAGCAATCGCACATCAGGTGATGTCAGAATTCGAAAAGCAGGGCTGTTATTTCCTTGACAAGGATGAAACAGCACTTGTGGAGGCCATCGCATTTGATAAGGACAAAGGGGTTATGAGCGCTGATGTGGTTGGTCAACCCGTTTCAAGAATTGCCGAAATGGCAGGTATCGACCCTCCATTTGGTACAAAAATCCTGATTGCAAAACAGGAACATATCGGCTTAGAATATTCGCTTTCACAAGAAATCCTTGCCCCTATCCTTGCTTTCTATGAAGCCCCCGATTACAAGAGTGCCATTAAGGAGTGCATCGATTTAAACTACCTCGGTGGGGTGGGGCATACGGCAGGAATTTATGCCAACAATGAAGATAGGATTTTGGAATTTTCGAGCATCATGAATGCCGGGCGCATAATGGTTAATACACCTTCGGTGCAAGGGGCCGTTGGTGGGATGTTCAATACTTTGGCTACTTCTTTCACTTTGGGATGCGGTACAGGAGGGAAAAATATTACCACCGAAAATGTTACAGCCCACCATTTAATTAATGTGCAGAGGGTTTGCCGGCGTAAAGTAAACGAAAAATGGTTCAATTTTGATCAGTCAAAATATATGGATGAATCCTTGGATACGGATGAAATTTTTAGCGAATACAACAAAAATTATTAAACCAAAAAATTATGGCCAATCTAAAATATAATAATGATGCCCACCGCTTGGATTGCATTTTTATCGGGAAACTCGATACGCAAACAAGCCAGGAAATTCAACCCTTGGTTGAATTTGAAATCGAAACTTGCCAGGCTCAGAAACCAAAAGAGGAATTGAGAATTTGTTTTGATTTTGGTGAAGTGGAATTTATAACATCAACTTTCATTAGGATTTGTGTGGCATCAGCCAAAACCGTAGGCAAGGAAAATTTTTGTATCAAAAATACCAATCCATTGATAAAAAAGACCTTAAAAATTGCCGGGCTGGATGGTGAGTTGAATGCTTCGTAGTCCCAAATTGTTTATTAGCACTATTAATACCTACTTTTGTAAAATTAAAATTTAGTCACAATCTATGAAAAATGAATTCACGGTTATTATAGAACGAGACTCAGCAGGATATCTTATCGCTAGCGTTCTTGAACTTCCGGGCTGCCATACACAAGCCAAAACATTTGATCAGTTGCAGGAAAGAATCAGAGAAGCTGTAGAATTGTGTTTGCTTGATATTGATGATCCCATAGAAATGAATCAGTTTGTGGGCATTCAAAGGATTGCTGTTTAGCTATGAGTACCAAATACCCAAAACTTACAGGTAAGGCGTTAGTAAAGGTTTTAATTACATATGGATTTGCTGTAGCAAGAATTCGTGGGAGTCATTATATCCTAAAACATCCTGATGGGAGGAAAACAGTTGTACCAGTTCATCGATCAGAAATAATTGGTCCAGGTCTGTTCAATAGAATCCAAAAAGATGTCGAGATTGATTTTGCTAAAGCCGCTAGCAAGGGGAAGGATTGATCTCAAATAATTAATGTGTCAGACCTTACCAATAAAAAGATAAAAAACTTCTTAAAATTTGCCGGTCTGGATGAAGGGTTAAATATATCATGAAAATCACAAAAAAAAGCTGTCTGATTACAGACAGCTTTTTTTTAAGTAAAAAATCCTTATTCAACAATAAGCCTGCTAACGGTGCTTCCGTTCCCAGTTTTCACTTTGGCGAAATATATTCCTGCACTGTAAGCAGAAGTGTTGATTTCAATCTTATTAGTGCCAATATTAAAATAATCAACAACCTGTCCGGTGCTATTGGTAATCCAAATTTCCTCCATGGTTTCTTCACATCCAATCTGCACGAATGATGATGCAGGGTTTGGGTGAACAATTATTTCGGATTGTTCCAATGTTTGATTAGCAACACCAGTTGTGCCATGCAGCCAGCCAATGGAGCGGAAAATGAATTCAGTCCTGTCTGCCAGATTAACAATGCTGGCTAATGATATTGTGGAAAAGATTGTCATATAAGTTCCTGCATCATATTGAACGGCCGCGATACCTGTGGGTTCGGGTGTTATCACTTCCAGCAGGGCCTCACCTTGATTTTGGAGGATTTGGTCGATAAACAAACCATCATCAGTTTCTTCGGTGAAGATATCCTGAACAGCAAACGCCAGTCCTTCTGCATACGAACCTACGGATCCAACAATGTTTGCAGTATCCGGCGTATCAATATTCCATAAATCCTGGACAACTTCAACAACTCCCAGATATTTATAAGGGAACAATTCTGGAGTAAAGGTACCATAGGTTTGGTACCGGTCCCATAGAAAATCCTGAGAAGATAACAACAGCCTGCCATTAAAGGCCTCAAGGTACATTGCAAGGTTTTCTTCATCAAGGTCGGTCATGGTGGTACCGCCATCCCATACTTCACCTGTAAACCAGAATACCATCGAGTATTCAGTCATGGTTAACCAATCCGGCCCATCCAGTGAGAGGTCTTCTACTTCCCAATAATCGTAATCATACCCCAGTTCATCAAATACTGGTTGGTAATACTGCCAGGCATCCGTAAAAATATCAGGATTGCTAAAACTGCCGTCCCTATCGACAACCAGAATGTTTTGCGCACTCAAAAAGTTTGGTGCAACGAAAAATAGCATTAATGATAATGCCAGTAATTTTGTAAAAGTTTTCATAAGCTAATAATTTGGTTAGTATTAATTTTTTTTGATCGAACCAAATGTATGAATAAAAATCCAATTTCATTGAATTCACCTGAAAAATTCATCAAAGTTAAATTTGATTGTTAGTGATTGTTTCTATAAAATTGATAGACAACCCTTTTGGATTAGTAACGCAAAAGTTGCTCTGGTTCAAATGTGAATTCCAAATTTGCCTTGTACAATCTCATTTAATGTCTATCCCTCAAAATGTTTATTCATGGTTTCGCTGCGCAAATCTTTTCTTAATACTAAGCCAGGCAAGTTGCCGTTTAAATTCAATATTTCACTGATATGAGCAGCTACATCAAAAAACTAATCGACCAGGGTGAGCACCAGCAGCAGGATTTTAAGTTCGAGATTTCGGACTCGAAAAAGATTGCCCGTTCTTTGGCAGCCTTCTCAAATACTGATGGTGGTAAATTGTTAGTTGGGGTAAAGGACAATGGTGTTGTAGCGGGGGTGAGATCTGAAGAAGAATATTATATGGTGGAAGCTGCCGCCCAAATGCACTGCAAGCCTGAGG
>CAZBDF010000034.1:0-12829 GCA_964490385.1 uncultured Lentimicrobiaceae bacterium
CGAGCCCAAGCCCACCTGCATCAAAGTATGCCTGCATGCCCCACTGACTTGTTGTTCCAGCAAACTCCTGCAATAGGTTGAAATATCCAAAGAACCCGTCAGCAATTAAAATTTTGAATTCCACATCATAAGCACCGCCTACTTTGTTGCCAAACAACAATACGGCATCATTGGTACCTTCAATAACTAGCGAGTTGCTTTCGCTGGCTGCCCAGTCAGTAGTGATGTATGGATCTTCGGCACTGCCTGGTGAGCTGCTCCATGTATCCCAGTAATCGTTACCTGCTGCTTGTGCTTCAAGTACCAATTGCTCACCGGCTGTATATGAGTCAAAGTTTTCGTACATTTCGGGGCCACCACCTGGCAATGCATCGCCATTATAAATTAAGATACCTTGTGATGCTCCATCGGACCATGTTCCGGCCCAACCGGTAGAATTGTCAAGAAATACAGGCGCATGGATTGGTGTTCCTGCAGTCACTTCTGTCCAGTTGTTGGCGTCATCAGCTGAGAAGCTGAATCCTTCAAATCCAGGTTCTGATGCGCTACCTACCCATGTGCTGGGAGTTCCGGGGATAAAGGCAAAATAACGTGCGTACATTGGGCCGTTTACAAATAACGAACTCCAGGTTATACCGCCATCAGTGGTTACATTTAACTCAGGCTCAATACCCATGTTCAGGTATGAACGGAAAGCGATACCAATGTTTTCGTTTTTAAATAAAGGTTGAACTACGTTGGCTGCCCCAAATGGAGTTAATGTAACATCCCAGTTCATTCCCATGTCTGTAGAATAATAAACGCGTCCCATGTTAGTCCCAAACCAAAGGCTGTTACCAACTGCACTGTAGTTTCCGGTAATTCCATATTCCCCTGTAGTTGGGACAGGAATGTTTGCTTCGGGCACCCTGGTCCAGCTATCGCCACCATCAGCAGTAGTATATAATTCATAATAACCATCTACAGGATCGCCTTGTGCAAACCCATCATTGTCGTTGTAGAAGTGGATTACATTGGCAAATGATCCGCTACCGTATGCATCACCTTTTTTTGCCCATGTAGCACCGCCATCTTCGGTTTTATAAAGGCCCTGATCAGAACCTGTATTAAACACTGCCCAGCAAACATCGGCATTAATAGCAAAGAGTTGCGAGAGGCCACTACCTGCGTTGAACGATCCGGCTGCCCAAGTGGCACCACCATCGGTTGACCTTGTAAAGCCATCGTTGACTGTACCATCAGCGTTTATTGCTAAAGCCCACATTGCATCAGTGTCATTCATACCCACGGAGATTTGGCCAATACCTAATCCACTGGTTAATCCTGAACCTACTTCGATCCAATCTTGTCCGAAGGAAACCAATCCAACAGCCAGAAGAATCACTAATAATTGTAATTTTTTAAGCATAATAATAATTTGATTTTGTTAATAAAAAATATGTTGTCATTGCAAATGTATATCTTTTCTTGTAAATCAAGATTGATTTTAAATAAATTTGGAAATTAGTCTTTGCAAGAAGACGCCAAATACTGTGTTACTCTCGTTTTGAAAACAGTTATCCCGTGCGTCCGGGACTCCTTGTTTTCAAAACTTCGAAAGCCCTGCCTCGCCGGCAGGCAGGCTTGTCTTTGACGTCTTCTTATCAAAGAACTGAAAAGTGATGAGTTTTCTTGTTGACATTAATTATGATATCATCCAAAAATGCTTTCCCTGCCATGTATCCCTTTGTTCAAGTTGCTTTTCTATCTTTTGCAGGATTTGATCGTAGCGGAGTGGGCCCCAATGTGGGCCGGCAATAAATCGAGGAGGGACTTCACCGGCAAATCGTTCAACAACAATAGCCGGGTTTAATTTTTCAAGAAATTCAATCACAAGATCGATGTATTCTTCCATTTCAAAAAATTGAAATATTTTCGGGTCACGTTGATAATCGAGCGCCATTTGTGTTCCGGCGACAATTTGGAGCTGGTGAATTTTTAAATTATTTAGTGGAAGTTTAGAAAGTAAAGCTGCTGCTTCAACCATTTGTTCTTTGGTCTCTCCAGGCAATCCAAAAATTAAATGTGCCCCAGTTTTTAAACCGTAAGCAGCGGTTTTTTCGATGGCATCCACAGCCTCCTGAAAAGTATGGCCACGGTTGATTTTTTTCAATGTTTTATCGTGGCATGATTCGATCCCATATTCGATGATGACATACATTTTTTCAGAAAGTTTTTTAAAATATTCCAGCTTTTCATCATCAATACAATCCGGCCGTGTTCCAATTACCAGTCCGGCAATATTTTCAATTTCTAATGCCTGGTGATAGATCTTCTTTAACTTATCCAGCGAATCGTAAGTATTTGAATAGGCCTGGAAATAGGCTAAAAACTTCCCGGCCCTCCGGTAACGTTTCGCGTGAAATTCAATTCCTTCTTCTATTTGTTGTTTTACAGATTTTGTTGGAGTGCAATAGGACGGATTAAAAGCGTCGTTGTTACAATAAGTACATCCTCCACGGCCTTTTGATCCATCGCGGTTGGGGCAGGTAAAGCCGGCATCCACCGTTACCTTTTGTACCCGTTCGCCAAACTCCTTAATGAAGTATTGGGCGTAGGCATTGAAACGGCGCTTGTGGCCCCAGGGGAATTTATTTTTATTTTCAGTTGTCAAGAGTCAATTAGTTATTCTAAGCTTAAGGTCACGACATAATGGATTTCTCCCGTCAACACTTCGCTTCGCTTCGTGCTTTGGTCGAAAGGACATTGTGATGAATATATTGGGGGGAGAGGAATAGCGAACGCAAAGCGTTCGCTATTCCTCTCCCCATAAAATCCTTCAACTCATTGTCACCTCGAAGGATTCGCCAGATGGTGGAGACTGAGAGGCCTATTTATTCGTTTCCAATTCAATACTTTACAATTATTTGTTTTTAGTAGAGACCTTCCAGGTTTTTGCTAATAGGGCTTTATTGTTATTAAACTTTGTCATGTTCCTGCAATGAGAAACCTGGAAGGTCTGTTTATTCAGAATGCAATATTAGCAAAAACTAAAAAAGGGATGAATCGGTATGATTCATCCCTTCTGAAAAATATAATTTCTTAATTCATATTGTTACGCAGATACTCTTTCGAGCCATTTTAACATAAACAGCATCATTGCCATCGAAATAAGACAGACTCCTACAAATACTCCCCAGGTTATCCACAAAGGAATAGTTGTATAGAATATGGCACCAATAAATAACAACTGGTTACCAAGGGCTGTGGCACCAAGCCAACCACCCTGCATAAGTCCCTGGTATTGTGGAGGGGCAACTTTGGAAACAAAGGCAATTCCAAGTGGGCTGATAAATAACTCAGCAACCGTCAGGATAAAATAAGTACCCAACAATAAGAGCGGGGTTACTTTTTGAATATCATCAAGGGGTGTTCCACCTTCATTAGGATTAATGCTGGAATATAAAGGAAGTGCGGCTGATCCTACAGACATTAGCACGTAAGCTGACGCAGCGATAAACATACCAATGGCAATTTTTTTAGGTGTTGAAGGTTCTATACCCTTGTTCTTCAACCAACTAAAAAGCCAGACGATAACAGGAGTTAAGAACACAACAAAGAACGGATTCATCGCCTGGAATGACTCAACAGATAAATTTATACCGGCAAATTTCAAGTTTGTATAATCACGGGCAAAGAATGTAAGTGTTAATCCGTTTTGATGGAAGGAGAACCAGAAGAAAATTACTACACCATAAACAGCTAACAATGCATATATGCGCTGTCTGACTTGTTTAATGTCCATTTTTTTAACTTCCTGTACATTGCCTTTATCATCTGTTTTAGTTGCAACAGCTGCACCTGGATCTGGGAAACGTTTTTTGTTGTACAAATAAACAACGAAAGAAATGGCCATCGCAATAATTGCTACACCAAATGCATAGTGAAATCCTTCGGTAAAAATATTTAGGTAGTTATTCGCAAAATCAGTCAGGTTAGGTTGCGTACCAACTATGGTGGCTTCATCGGCCCATAGCTGTAGTTTTTCCACTGAATCGGCTGAAATATTACCATTAAGCTGAGAATGGCACAAGGCAGGTAAATCAGCATTATAAAGGAAATTATGTTGTCTTAACCACCATGTTCTAATTCCGGGTGCAATGAATGGGGCTACAACAGCACCAACATTAATAAACATGTAAAAAATCTGGAATCCGGCACCTCTTTTTGCATCACTATAATTACCCTGGTCGTACATCTGGCCAACCATAGCCTGAAGGTTACCTTTAAACAAACCATTACCAAAGGCAATTACAAATAATCCAATTAAAGTAAGTGTGAGGTACAAAGCCATGTTTGGAACAGGAGTAGGTGTTGGGATGGCCATGATTAAATAACCCAGGGACATCACTACTAAACCCACCAAAATGGTTCCTTTAAAGTTCTTGGTTTTATCGGCAATTACACCACCTACCAACGACAAAATATAAATCAGGGCATAAAATGTGGCATAAATGTAACCGGTAGTAGTTACGTCCAGCCCGAATTTTGACACAATGAACAACGACAGAATAGCCATCATTGTATAAAAACCAAAGCGTTCACCCATATTTGCGAGTGCCGCTGCAATCAATCCTTTCGGATGTCCTTTAAACATAATAGTAAGATTTAGTGAATATTTCTTTTATTTAGTTGTTGATTTTCAATGCTCAATTAAAATGAAGCGACAAAAATAGATATTTTTGAATGGGATGCAACTTAGAATAATTATATTTAATCAGGGCATTAGTTAATCAATTAGTTAGTGTTCGTCTATAAAGTCCAACTTCTGCGTTGTTGCTCAAAATCCAAATCCTCATCCCGTACATACGGGACTGCGGTTTGAATTTCTCACACGCCTTGAATTTGACCTTTATCGAGCAAACATTCGAGTTTATTGATAGGCACTAGCTAGTGATTGTTTATAGGGACAGGTTTTGAGTTTGGCGTTCAAGTGAAAATTTCATGATTGGTCTGGTGAAGATGAGCTAACCGGGATGAAAGAAATTGACGAAAAGATCAGCGGGGGGGGGATTGTGGGATAGTGAGTTGTGATTGGTGATTAGTGAAATGAGGAGAATTATGCATCGAACTTCTGACTTCGGGCATCGTTCGACGAAAGAGGATATGTCAGCGTAATAATTTCCATTTAATATACCTCAAAGCATATCTTTGTATTTTCATATCAATTGAATTTATTGTATGGCCCAAAGCGCACTTAGAATATTAATTGTCGAGGATGGCCCTGAGCGACAGGCGATCCTAAAGAACCTGTTCAGGGAACATGTCTGGATTATGGCCAATACAGCAAAACGGGCAAACAGATTAATCAGCGTGTATGATTTTGATATCGTTTCGCTGGATTATGATTTGGATGGAAAGGAGCGGGGCGATGTAGTAGCGGAGTTTATTAAAAGATCAAGAAATGCAAATGTAAAAGTTCTGGTTCATTCAATGAATGTGCAAGGTGTTGCACACATACAAAAGCACCTTCCTAACTCAATTGCCATCCCAATTTCAAAAATCACCAGGGATAATCAAACCTTCAAAAGGTTCCGGGATTCAATAAATAAAAACCTGGATATCGACTGGGCCTCGGTATTTAAAAGAGGTGAATAATCTGAAGGAACAACTTCTGGAATCTAATATCTGGTTTGAATTAATCACGGAATGGATGTTGAATGTAGGTAGGATATGAACTCATCAGGGAAAGGATATCAGAACTCAGATGTAAGATGTTTGATATGTGATGTAGGTTTCTCAGATCAAACATCTCACATCCTATATCTCACATCCTATATCTCACATCAACCACCGATCCCGAAAAGTAGAAAATCTTTGATTTTCGTAACTTTTCGAGGATGCTCGAAAAACAATGAAATCAAAGATTTCATCAATCAATCATTTCTTACCGATCACCAATCACCAATCACCGACTACCAATTACCAACCACCGATAACCCATACCGATCACTGATAACCTGCTCCCCTAATTCCTTCTTACAAAGTTATAGGTAATCGTTCCCTTTTGGGTTTCTGGTGCATTGGGGTCGGGTGTGAATACGGCTTTGAGTGCTGCATCGCGGGCCAGTGCGTGCAGCTTGAAGTCGGAAATGGTGGTTCCTTGCGCGCCTTCGAGTGCACGGATAACTTTCCCTTGTTTGTTCACCCAAATAGTTACCACAACTTTTCCCTGCTCCATCGATTCGTATGCAGGTTTTGGCAGGTGGATAGATCCCCGGCCTTCGAGGTCGAAAGCAATGCCTTCGCCCAGGCCTGAAATACCATCTGGCTTTTTGCTGTCGGGCGACCCCGATTGCTTGCCCTGGTCGGCAGGATCGAGCCCATTGCCCTGGTTGCCCGATTCATTATCGTCTTGCTTATGTGGCGTATATAATGCGTTTGGATTTACCTTGGGTTCTTCTCTTACTTCTTCTACTATTTCCTTTTCCACCACTTCTTCTTCAACCTTGACATCTTCAGGTTTTTCTTCTTCAAGTGCCGGGGCTTCCTCAATGTTTTGCTGGATAATCTCTTTGGGTTCGGGCTTTGGGGCAATCGGGGTTACCTTTTGGATGGGTTTAATTTTTTCGCGCTGGGTGAGCCCTGATCCTGTTTCGGAATCCCCCAGGCTTACTTCCACACCTTCTTCGCCAGGGAGGGGCAATGGTGTTTTCAGGGCAAGAAACAGCAATGCAACAAGCAACAGTGCATGAAAAATGACTGTCCCGATAATCCCTGTTGTTTTATATCGCTTTTCTTTTTCTTCCATCACTATTTTGGCCGGGTTGCAAGGATTACCTTGTGTTTGGTGTTGTAGCGGTTGTTGATATTATTCACTGCATCAATAACGATTACGATATGTTGTACCGGTACCGATTGATCAGCTCTCAAAACTACCGATCCATCCACCTGGCCTGCAAGCTTGTTATTCAATTCAGCTTCAAGTGCATCTTCTTCAAAACGGGTTTCATCAACAAAATATTCGAAACGGTCGTTGATATAAACAGTAATGGTTTGCTTGGCCAGGGTCTTACTTTTGCTTTGCGGAAGCAACAATTTAATGGCATTTGGCGCCACCAGTGTTGAAGTAAGCATGAAAAATATTAAAAGCAGAAATACCAGGTCCGACATGGAAGCCATGCTGAACGAGATGTTTCTTTTATTTCGGGTTTGGATAGCCATTTTTTAAAAATTCAAAATTCAAATTCCAAAATTCAAAATTCAAACAAAACTCAAATAATCAATGATCAAAATGTTTTCAGTTTGAAATTTTGATTTTGGCCATTGTGATTTATTTGAGATTTGTTTCTTGTGATTTGTGATTTATTCTATCATTGAAGCCTCGCAGTGGCGGGATTTCGCTTCGCTCAACATTGTCGCATTTAAGCATTGCTAAGAAGCCGGCTCGTTGAGTACATCCATAAATTCCACCGCACGGGCTTCAAGTTTAAAAACCAGTTTTTCAATCCGCGACACTAAAACATTGTAACAGATGTAGGCAATAATACCAACGATAAGCCCGGCAACGGTAGTGATCATGGCCTGGTAGATACCGGATGAAAGTAATGCAATATCAATGTTGTTTCCGGCCATCGACATATCATAAAATGCCCTGATCATGCCAATTACTGTTCCTAAAAATCCAAGCATGGGACCAGCCCCGGCAATGGTGGCCAGTGTTGCAATATTTTTTTCAAGCCGCGACACCTCCAATCTTCCAACAGTTTCGATGGCGGTACTGATGTCGTTCAAGGGTTTGCCAATCCGCAACAAACCTTTTTCAATCATGCGCGAAATTGGGTTGGAAGTTTTTTTACAAAGTGCCAATGCAGCTTCAATTTTTCCGTCGTAAATAAAATCACGGATATGGTTCATAAAGTTGTTGTCTTCTTTGGAGGCACTGTTGATGGCAAGATAGCGTTCGATGAAAATGTAAACTGCAATAATGGAAAAGGCACCCAGGATAATCATTATCCATCCACCTTTCATCACCAGTTCCCATATCGACAAACTTATTTCACCTGCTTCGCCACCCATGGCATTCATTGCTGTATCACTCACTGCCTGACCGGCCTGAGTAGCTTGTAATAACATGTTTAATAACATCCTTGCTTAATTAAATGTTTTGATTTTTTTACAGACCTTAGGTTTTTATGTTCTGCTAACGAAATCATAGGCTGATTATTAGGTGCAGCAAATATTTTTTTGGTTTTTTACCAGTACAGCTCAATTCAAATTAGTATTTTTATTGTCATATGTCGATATGTTCATTTAAAATATTTTACATTTGCGGCCTAATTAACAAGTAAAAAAAATCATATGCATATGAAAACTAAACTATTCTCTTTTGCTTTAATCGCTTTATTTTTAAGTACAATAGTATTATTAGGTGCTTTTACCAGCGAAAAGAAATCTTTGGATATTGATAGTAAAGACAACACCCCCGGTGAAGTCTCTTTTACCGTAAAAACCGTTACTGACAATGGGAACTATGCACCACGGCACGTTTTGGCCATTTGGGTTGAATACGATGGTGAATTTGTGAAAACCCGTAAGGCGATGGCCAACCAGCGCAAGCAATATTTGTACACCTGGAAAGCTGCTTCGAATTACAATGTTGTTGATGCCATTACCGGATCGACACTAAATACCCATCAGACACATACCGTAACCTGGGATTGCACCGATTTGAACGGCGATGTTGTTCCCGATGGACAATATATAATTTATGTTGAATTTACCGAGGAACATTCCCAGGGACCATTAACATCGGTTGAGTTTACCAAGGGAACTGAAGCTGTTACCATCAATCCGCCCAACGAAGCTAACTTCATCAATATGGAATTTAGCTATACACCGGAAGTTGAGCCAACTCCGGGTGAACTGAGCTTTACAGTAAAAACAATAACTGATAATGGTAACTATGCCCCAAGGCATGTCCTGGCCATTTGGATGGAAAATGATGGTGAATTTGTAAAAACCCGCAAAGCGATGGCCAATCAGCGGAAGCAATATTTATACACCTGGAAAGCTGCTTCAAATTACAATGTTGTGGATGCAATTACCGGGTCAACGCTCAACAATCATCAAACACACACTGTTACATGGGATTGCACTGATTTGAACGGTGACATCGTCCCCGATGGACAATACGTGATTTGGGTGGAATTTACCGAAGAACATGCACAGGGGCCGCTCGCCTCAGTTGAATTTACCAAAGGCACCGAAATTGTAACGATTACCCCACCGGATGAAGATCACTTTATAAATATGGTACTGGTTTATACTCCCGAAGGAATTGCTACTGCCGATTTCACAGCCGATGTTACCGAAGTTTGCCCTGATGAATCTGTAACTTTTACCGATAATTCTACCGGAGCCAGTTCATGGGCATGGGATTTTGGTGAAGGGGCTTTCCCATCAACTGCAAATACACAAGGCCCGCACAATGTTGGTTACATTAGTGCTGGAATGAAAACTGTTTCGCTAACCATAAATGGAGATGTAAATCAAACTTTAGCTGATTATATTACAGTTTACCCTATGCCTGTTGCAGGATTTGAGTTTGTACAAAACAGTTTCGTGGTGACTTTTACAAACACATCTGAAAATGTCGTTTCTAATCTATGGGATTTTGGTGATGGTGAAACCAGCACCGATGAAAACCCAATCCATGTTTACGGGCAGGATGGAACATACGAAGTCAACCTTACTGCTACAAGTGAGATGTGTGGCTATGCAGAGCATTCCGAAACCATCATCATTAATACTGTTGGAATATTTGAAGCTGACAATACCGGGCAACTATCCATCTATCCAAATCCATCCAGCGGTGATGTTTATCTCTCGGTGGAGCAGGAACTACAAAATGTCACCGTTAAAGTATTCGACCTGCAAGGCAAAATTCTGTTCAATAAAAACATTGCTCAACTTGAAGCCGGATCAACCAAACTTGCCGATTTTACAAACCTTCAATCTGGTATTTATTTTATGGAAGTGCAAGCCGACCAGGTTCATTTCAGGGAGAAGCTTTTGATTAAATAGCTGAAACTAATGTAACTATTTAGTTGGATGTATTATTTACCAAATCCTAATGACCCCATCCCCGCCCCTTCCCCTTGAAGGGAAGGGAGACCAGCCGCACAAGCGACTGCAGTAGCCAGTGCGGTGGCATTCTCCCCCTCAAGGGGGAGTTAGAGGGGGTCTATGATGGAAGCCACATGATTGGATTTGAAAGTAAGTGGCTAAATAATTACATTGCAAAAAGCAAAATCCAAACCCAAATGAAGCAAAAGCATATTTACCTCCTTCGTTCAATAATATTTATAGGATTTGGATTATCAATATTATGTACATCTGCACAGGACAAGCCTTCATTTATTGGCCTCCGCACTGGTGTTTCAATTCCGTTTGGAAAATATGCCGCGAAGGATCTTGATGAAGGTAGTTTTGCCCAGGCCGGATTTAATGTTTCCATTGAAGGGGCATGGTTTTTTAAACCAAAATTTGGGGTCGGTGGTGCTGTTGGATTGAATTTGCTGCCAGTTGATGTTGCTTCACTTGGCAGGGCCAGGGTTGACAAAGATCCATTTTTAAGTAGTGTTGTGATCCGTTCGGAGCCCTGGAGAATTATTACTGCCATGATTGGCCCCTATTTTCAGTTACCTATTTCGTCAAAGTTTTCGTTTTCGGCAAAATTGCTGGGCGGGCTTTTGTACGGCAAAACACCTTATCAATTATACAAGCCCGATTATTATCTCTTGCCAGATGATTGGGCAGAAATTACACCCGCAACGGATATGAAGTTTTCGTGGCAAACCGGGATTGGTATCGTGTACAACTTAAACACTTGCATCGATCTGGCCCTGGATGCAGATCTTTTTTACGATAAGCTGGCTTTTGGCTTTAATTCTTCAACAGGATATTATACTGATGAAAGAACAATCGCGATGATTAATACCACGTTGGGGCTTAGGATAAATCTGTAGAGGGGAGCGGAGAGCATAGAGCTTAGGGCGAAGAGCCAAGTAAGGAGAGCTTAGGGTTAAACTATAGCAATTTTTTTTCTGGTTATGCTTAAGGAGTAGCTATCGGGTAATATCGCGCTGCAAGTAGTGACTGATGTCTGAGGACTGTGAACTGAAGACCAATGTCAAAAAATTAAGAATTTTATTTACGATTGATGATTAACGAGTGTTGATTTTTCGCCAAAGGCATCCCGATGGGAGATTTATTGTAAAGTGATAACCAGGGACATCCTAAATCATAAATCGTTAATCGACAGTCATACATCAGCATCATTTCCTTAACCGACAGACATTGAACTGAGGACTGCTGGCTGAAGACTGCGAACTGAATCCTGCGACATTCTCACCTACCCCACCATACTGATTTTCTTCAGCGAATCCATTTTGGTAATTTCTATAAAATCACCATTCATTGTGATGATTTCTTCGTCTTTAAACTCTTTGAGGATCCTGATAAAACTTTCCTTCGATAAGCTTGTCATGTCAGCCAGGTCCTGACGCGACAGGGTAACGTTAAAAGGGTTGGCTTCGAATATTTGTTCGCTAAGGTAAATCAAGGCATCAGCTACACGGCCGGGCATTTGCTTTTGGGTAATATCAACAAATTTTCCGAAGGTAAAAATTGAATTCAAATTTATAAGTTCAATGAATTTTTCAGCAAAATCAGGATTGCTCCTGATACAGGATTTGAATTTTTGAGTACTGATAAAACAAACTGTTGAATCGACAAGAGCGGTAGCTGAGTAATAATTCCTTCGGTCGAGCAAAGTGCCCGGCCCACCAAACATCTGACCTGGTTTTTCGATTCTTAGCAGCAGGTTTTTCCCTCCCTGACCCTCAAGGCAGATTTTAGCCATACCCGTAGTAAGCATTAAAATATGGGTTGAGGCCGAGCCTTGTTTGAATATCATTTCCCCTGCCTTGTACGATACTTCAAAGCGATCTTCGTTAATAAGCTTCAATTCTTCTTCGTTGAGCACGCCAAACAAGGGTGACTTTTTGTTACAATCATTGCAATTTAGGCAATTTGGAGACCTTCTAAATTCAATCATCTTCCATTCTTCGGTTAGTAGTACTAATTATTGAGCAGGCAAAATTACTCAAATATCAACACATTAACATATAAATATTATTGCAAGTCGATTTGCAATTGATCCATATCAATATTGAACTGACATAATGTGGTTTTTTGAACGGACAATGTTAAGGCGGCAAATTTGGCTGTGAGTTAATTCACAATTACTTTTGGCAAACAATTAAGAATTTAATATTTTTTAACAAAATCAAACTATAATTACTATGAAAAAAATCAATTTCGGTTCTTTGATGATGATGCTTGCAGCAATACTATTTATTAGTGTTAGCTGTACAAAAGAAGGCCCTGCCGGAGCTGCTGGCATTGCTGGTGCTGATGGGACAAATGGAACTGACGGAACTGACGGTGTTGATGGAAACGCTTCATGTATTCAGTGCCACACCCTTGCCAATAAAGATGCAATTGCTGCACAGTACGACATGTCTGGCCACTCAGCCGGTTTATACGTTGGCTATGCTGGTGGAAGGAACGACTGCGCCATGTGCCACTCAGATGAAGGTTTCCGCGAAACACAACATACTGGCATGGATACTACAGCAGCCAACATCCCGATACCTACACATATTACATGTGGTACTTGTCACGATTTCCACGAAACATTTGATTTTGAAACCGATGGCCCTGACTATGCAATTCGTCAAAACGGCCCTGTCGCGCTTATGATGTACGACGACGAAGTAACACT
>CAZBDF010000034.1:12929-17205 GCA_964490385.1 uncultured Lentimicrobiaceae bacterium
ATTGCCAACCTTATTGGTGAATTAGAAGAAGCATTAAAGGGTGTTGGCTTACTTGACGAAGAAGGACACGCAATTATTGGAACTTATCCAATTGAACAGGCCCAGGCATATTACAACTACGCCGGATTGGTTGATGACCGTAGCTTGGGAATTCACAATTACGATTACATCCACACACTTGTTTCAAACTCACTTACAGCTGTTGAATAACATGTACTAATCACAATATAAAAGGCTTCATTGTAAATATGAGGCCTTTTTTTAATTAATTTCGTCGCAAACTAATAACACTAAGAATATGAAGACTGCACGTTTTTTAAGTCTGATGATAATCGTCATTTTGGTAAGCTTTCTTGCTTCCTGCGAATATGACTTTGTTAAACCAGAACCTGTCCCTCCTCCACCTGACCCTACTGATACAATATATTTTGCCCAGGAGGTACAACCCATTTTTGATGCCAACAGTTGTACCGGATGCCACAAACCCAATGGAGCCGCCGGTCTCGACCTTACTGCAGCAAATGCCTTTAACAGCATTATTTCGAATGGACTGGTTGATACTAATGATCCACCATCAAGCAGGATTTATTATTTCCCCTATCCCGGAACAGGAGAGCACAGTTACAAATATTCTACTGAAGCCGAGGCAAGTCAGATATTATACTGGATAGAACAAGGAGCCCTAAACAACTAATTTTAATCGCTAAAAAGTAAGAAAGATGAAAAAGTATATAATAGGTTTATTTATCCTGGTTTTTAGTTTTACTGTTGCTATGGCTCAGGAAGAAGCACCAGCGAAGAAAAAAGACAAGCCTGTAAGATCACCATTTGCAAGTGGTATTAACATCGATAACCAAACAGGCGTTATTCCCGTTAAAAATACCCTGGAGATGCTCATCCAGCACCGCTTTGGAAAAATGGGCAATGGAAGCTCAGATTTATGGGGTATTTATGGTGCAGGAACAAATATCCGCACAGGATTAAACTACAGTATCCTCGACAACCTGATGGTTGGTATAGGCGTAACAAAGAAAAATATGTACACCGATTTTCAGGTGAAATATAGTATCCTGGAACAAACCCGCGAAAACACCATACCGATTGCAGTTACAATTTATGGTAACTGGGCCATCGATGGAAGAAATGATGAAGTGTTTGGTGTGGATTATAAATTCAGCAACCGCTTTTCGTATTTTGGTCAGTTGATTGTTGGGCGCAAGTTCTGCGATTGGTTTACTTTACAGGCCACTGGTAGTTTTACACACTACAATTCGGTTGACTCAACTATGAACCACGATGTTTTTGGTGTTGGCTTTAATGGAAGGGTGAAATTTTCGCCACAATCTGCCTTTATTTTCCAATACGATATTCCATTAAAAATTCAAAGTATATCAGAACAATCAGATTTCGATGTTGCCAAACCTAATTTTGGTGTGGGATACGAAGTTGCTACGTCAACACACGCCTTTCATATCTTTGTCAGTACTGGTGATGGTATATTGCAACAGGATAATTATATGTACAACACCAACACCGTTGCTAACGGTTGGAAAGATTTGATGATCGGCTTTACCATTACCAGGACCTGGAACTTTTAACTATGCCTTTGAAAAGGTCATTGAGACTTGTCAGAAATCATCAATGACGTTAAATAAAAGAATATAACCCCATCCCCCTTTCCCCTCGAGGGGAAGGGAGACCCATCGCACAAGCGACTGTAGTAGCCAGTGCGGTGGCATCCTCCCCCTCGAGGGGGAGCTAGAGGGGGTCATATGATTGAAGTTGAAAGTAGCAACTAAACAATTGTAAGAAAAGACAATTAATTTCAATATTTACTAATTTAAAACTAACAAACTATGAAGAAATCAAATGTGATGATGATGACCATGATGGTTGCTGTTGTATTTTTTCTGATGTCATTTATTATTCCACAAGAGCAAAAGAAACCAGCTCCATGGGAAGTTCCGGCGGAATACCAAAATATGGAAAACCCATATGCTGATGATGCAAGCCTGGTAAAAGTAGGTAAGATGTTGTACTCAAAACATTGCAAATCATGCCATGGTAATAAAGGTGCTTATGATGGCCCAAAAGCCAAGCAACTCGAAACATGGTGCAGCAGTTTTGCAGATGCCGATTTCCAGGCACAGTCTGATGGTGCTTTGTTTTACAAATCATTTATTGGCAGGGATGAAATGCCAAATTATGAAAAGAAAATTCCGGATGATGAAGACAAGTGGGCAGTGATAAATTTTATCAGGACATTGAAATAACAAAGGGCGATATTCACCGGGCGACTTCAAGTCACCCGGTGAATTGCGGATTATCAGACCCCAAAACCAAACTACCACAAAATGAAAACCTACGGGATTCCCGGATTTATACTCATCTTTTGTTTGATGTGTTTCAGTATCTCGCTACACGCCGGGGAGGACAGCGAAATACCGGAGAATGTTACAGAAAACCAAAAGTGCTTCCAATGCCACGGACAGCAGTTCTATTATTATTACAACGATTGGGTTGAAGAAGATGTTAGGGCACGAATGAACCCCTACTACGTCCTTGATTCGGCAGAATTCTACACTTCCAATCATCCAACCTTTCTTTGCATCGATTGCCACTCGATGGATTATGAAGTTTTTCCACATGATGGTGCCTTAAGGATGGAACCCATTTATACTTGCATGGATTGTCATGATGGCGATGAAACTGTTGCCATGTATAACTTCGATGGGATAATAAACGAATATGAGCAAAGCGTTCATGCCAATACATTTGGCGAAGGGTTTTCGTGCTGGATGTGCCACGATCCGCACTCCTACCGTGTAATGGCCCGAAACTCAGAGAGCGTGGTCAACACGGTGGCTTATGATAACGGTATTTGCCTTGATTGTCATGGAAACCTGGACATGTACCAATTTTTATCCGACAACGAAAACCCAAATATTCTTGATTCGCATGATTGGCTCCCTAACAGTGAAGCGCACTTTTCGAAGGTTAGATGCATCGAGTGCCATGCCCATATCAGCGATGATATCCTGGTAGCGCACAACATCCAGCCGAAAGAAAAAGCGGTTAAAAAATGCGTTGAGTGCCACTCGACCAACTCACTTTTGATGGCATCACTTTACCGACATCAATCCATTGAGCAACGCAGTACTGCCGGCTTTATCAATGCTACAATTCTAAACGAAGCTTACGTTATCGGCGCTACCCGAAATGTGTATCTTAACATGTTTACTTTGATCGTCTTCGGATTGGTTCTATTGGGGATATTCGGCCATGCTATTTTAAGGATCATATTGTAACTATTTAGATGATTGATAGATTTGTGAAAATTAAAATATTTTTCCATTGGAAAGTCAATTGTTGTCATTAATAGTCATTAAAAATAAATAGCAATGCGAAACTTAATGACTACGAATGACGGCGAAGCCTAAATGACAGCGTAGCAAATGACACATTTTTCTTAAAAATACAGAAATTATTTTTTACTTCAACCCGCTAATAAACACATCATAATTTAATAATACAATCGATGAAACACGAAAAATTATATTTATATCCCGTTTGGGTGAGGCTGTGGCATTGGTTGAATGCACTGTTGTGCCTGGCCTTGATTCTGTCAGGTATCAGTATGCAATATTCAAACCCTGAATTCCCACTTATCAGGTTCGACATTGCAGTATCAATGCACAACATTGCAGGCGTATTGCTTACGCTGAGTTACATCATGTTTGTTATTGGCAATTGGAAAACAAAAAATGGTAAGTACTACAGGATGAAAGTTAAAGGATCCTTCGATCGCTTGAAAAAACAATTCATCTATTATACAATCGGAGTATTTAAAAAGGCAGATAAGCCCTTCCCGATTACGATGAAGAGGAAGTTCAACCCAATGCAGAAACTTTCGTACATTGTTATTATGTATGTATTCATGCCTCTGATTTTTATTACCGGATGGGCTTTGTTATATCCGGAAATGACTATCCATAATGTACTTGGTTTAAGTGGCCTATATCTGACCAACCTACTGCATATTTTTGTAAGCTTTGTAATTACGGTTTTTATGTTCGTACACATTTACTTCTGTACTTTTGGTACAACAGCAAGCTCAAACTTTAAGGCCATGTTTACTGGCTGGCATGAGTAACTATATTTCAATATCTGATCTGTTTAATATGGAAGAATTAAAAATTGCCGAGGGATAAAATTGAAAGTTAAGTATTTTGGACAATTCTAAATCGCAATGTCTCAATAATTAAGGAGGCAATTG